>CAMLOF010000233.1 GCA_946481585.1 uncultured Macromonas sp.
TCTGCGTGTCGTCGTCGTTCACGATCTCGTCGAAGGTGAAGCCGTACTGGAAGCCGGAGCAGCCACCGCCTTGCACGAACACGCGCAGCTTGAGGTCGGGGTTGCCCTCCTCGGCGATCAGGTCGGCGACCTTGGCCGCAGCACTGTCAGTAAAGACCAACGGGGCGGGCATTTCGGTTTCGACTTGTTCTGCGACTGCGCTCATGATGCGACCTTCCGGATTGAAACGAACGTACAAATACTAAAGCAAAAAAGTCAGGAATCCCGATTATCGACGTGATTCCCTTTGCTGCCAGCAGGGTCTTTCCCTCTGGCAAGAAAAAACCGCCCCCGGCACAAGGCCAGCAGGCGGCTTTTTCGGCAGCAGACTGCCCAGCGCGATCAGCGCTTGGAGAACTGCTTGCGGCGGCGTGCGGAACGCAGACCGACCTTTTTACGTTCGACTTCGCGAGCATCGCGGGTCACGTAACCAGCAGCGCTCAGGGCGGGCTTGAGGGCTGCGTCGTAGTCGATCAGGGCACGGGTGATACCGTGGCGCACTGCACCGGCCTGGCCGGATTCACCACCACCGTGGACGTTGACCTGGATGTCGAAGGTTTCGACGTTGTCGGTCAGGACCAGGGGTTGCTTGGCAATCATGATCGAGGTCTGGCGGCCGAAGAACTGTTCGATGTCCTTGCCGTTGACCGTGATCTTGCCGGAGCCTTTTTTCAGAAACACGCGGGCGACGCTCGATTTGCGACGGCCGGTGCCATTGTTCCAATCACCAATCATGTCAGCTCCTTAGATTTCCAACACTTTGGGTTGCTGGGCGGTGTGCGGGTGCTCAGCACCACCGTACACCTTGAGCTTCTTGATCATGGCGTAACCCAGGGGGCCCTTGGGCAGCATGCCCTTGACGGCCTTTTCCAGGGCGCGGCCAGGGTGCTTGGCCTGCAGATCACGGAAGTTGGTGCCGTAGATGCCACCGGGGAAACCGGAGTGGCTGTAGTACACCTTGTCCAGGGACTTGGTACCCGTGACCTTGAGTTTGGCGGCGTTGACGACGACGATGAAGTCACCGGTATCAACGTGAGGGGTGTAAATGGCCTTGTGCTTGCCGCGCAGACGGCGTGCCACTTCGCTGGCGACACGTCCGAGCACCTTATCGGTGGCGTCAATCACAAACCACTCATGCACCACCTCAGCGGGCTTGGCGCTGACGGTTGTTTTTTGCATGGTTTTCTCTCTGTGAAGAGGGGTTTGGCGGGCTCTTTTCCACGGTCGGTGTTGCTCTGCTGGCAACCTCTTAGGTGGGGTTGATGCTTCGCCGCGGAGCCCAGGGAATCGCTGCGAAGCCCGCCATTATAGGTTCAAACCATGCTGTGGTGCAAACACCCACCCGCAGATGCCCGCAGTGGGGTACCATGCGCCCCATGTTCAGTTACCGCCACGCCTTCCACGCGGGCAACCATGCCGACGTGCTCAAGCACATGACGCAGGTTGCCATCCTGCAATACATGGGCCAGAAAGACACGGGTCTGCTGGTGGTGGATACCCACGCCGGTGCAGGCGTTTACCGGCTTGACCAGGAACACGCACGCACCTCCGCCGAGTCTGACGCGGGCATTGCGCGCCTGCGGTTGGCAGCCAAGGCCGCCGAATCCAAAGGCCAGGCCGTGCCCGACATGGCTCGCGCCTACCTGGACATGATCCAGTCCTTCAACACGGGCGGTGACTGGCGCACCTACCCGGGCTCACCCTGGATCAGCCAGGCCATGCTTCGCCCGCAGGACAAGCTGAAGCTGTTTGAGGTGCACCCGACGGACGCTCGCCTGCTGGACAAGCAGGTGGCTGAACTCGAGCGCGGCAAGCAGATCGAGGTGCTGCGGCGCAGCGGCTTCGAGGGTCTGCGGGCACTCCTGCCCCCGCCCACCCGGCGCGCGCTGGTGCTGATGGACCCGAGCTACGAACTCAAGACGGACTACAACGCCGTGGTCGAGTGCCTGGAGGACGCGCTCAAACGCTTCCCCACGGGCACTTACGCCATCTGGTACCCGGTGATTGGCCGCCCGGAGGCGCATGCCCTGGCGCGCAAGCTCAAGGCGCTTTGCACCCGACTGCAGCGCCCATGGGCGCAGGCGGAATTGAACGTGGGGTTGACGCCCGCAGAAGGCACGAGCGCACAGGTGGCACAAGGCCGTTCACACACCGCCATGCGGGCCAGCGGCATGCACGTCATCAACCCGCCCTTTACCCTGGCGCAACAATGGCGCGAATCCCTGCCCTGGGTCAAGGATGCGCTGAAAGAGGCCACAGGCGCGGGCTGGACGGTGGAACACGGCGGGAACTGAGTCGCTACCGCCGCTCACACTCAGACAGCTGCTAGTGCCTGCGCCAGATCGTCGCGCAGGTCGTCAATGTGCTCGATACCGACGCACAGACGCACCGTGTCCTCGGTGACGCCTGACTTTTGCAGCTCTTCGGGCGAGAGTTGGCGGTGCGTGGTGGACGCCGGATGTGTGGCCAGCGATCGCACGTCACCGATGTTGACCAGCCGGGTGAACAGCTTGAGTGCGTCAAGGAAGCGTTCGCCGCCGCTGCGGCCGCCCTGCACGCCGAAGGTCAGCAGGCCTGAGGCACGCCCGCCCATGAGCTTGCGCACCAGTGCGTGGTCTGGGTGGTCGCTCAAACCTGCGTAGTTCACCCACTTCACCTTGGGGTGCTGCCGCAGGTATTCCGCCACGGCGAGGGTGTTCTCGCAGATGCGGTCCATGCGCAGCGGCAGGGTCTCTATGCCCTGCAGGATGAGGAATGCGTTGAACGGCGACAACGCGGCGCCCATGTTGCGCAGCGGCACCACGCGCGCACGCCCTATGTAGGCAGCAGGCCCCAGGGCTTCGGTGTAGACCACACCGTGGTAGCTGACGTCGGGTTCATTGAGCCTGCGAAAGCGCTCCTTGTGTTGCGCCCAGGGGAATTTCCCCGAGTCCACGATGGCGCCGCCGATGCTGTTGCCATGCCCGCCCAGGTACTTGGTGAGCGAATGCACCACGATGTCGGCCCCGTGCTCGATGGGGCGGCACAAGTAGGGGCTGGGCACGGTGTTGTCCACGATCAGCGGCACACCATGGCGGTGCGCTATCTCGGCCAGCGCCGCGATGTCGGTGACGTTGCCGCGCGGGTTGCCCAGGGATTCAGCGTACAGCGCCTTGGTCCTGCTGTCGATCAACGCTTCAAAGCTGGAGGGGTCGTCGGAATTGGCAAACCGCGTCTCGATGCCGTATTGCGGCAGCGTGTGCGCGAACAGGTTGTAAGTGCCGCCATACAGGGCCGTGGCCGACACGATGTTGTCGCCCGCTTCGGCGATGGTCTGGATGGCGTAGGTGATGGCCGCCTGGCCGGACGCCACGGCCAGCGCCGCGATACCGCCTTCAAGGGCTGCCACACGCTCTTCCAGCACCGCCTGGGTGGGGTTCATGATGCGGGTGTAGATGTTGCCCGGCACCTTCAAATCGAACAGGTCAGCACCGTGTTGCGCGCTGTCGAAAGAATAAGCCACCGTCTGGTAGATGGGCGGCACCACTGCCTTGGTGGTGGGGTCGGGCTGGTATCCAGCGTGCACGGCCAACGTTTCGATCTTCATTCATTCACTCCTTTATCACTTGTACCTTATCGGATGAAATGGCGTGTGTCGAATGAGGGTTTCTCACTAGCTTATGCGTGTAACAGATGTCACGGTCTGACGCTAACATGCCCGCCATGACTCTGCGCCCCCTGAAATTGCTGACCTGCCTGCTACCGGTTGTGGTGGCGGGTTGCGCTGCCTTGCCAGCCCCGCGCGACTCGGCAGACGTCGCACGTTCGCCTTGGGCCCAGGCCAGCACCTTGACAGGTGATGGCCAATGGCAGCACCAGACTTTCAAGGGTCGAAAGAACACAGCGTACGCGGCGACCACACACGAAGGCCGACCTGCGCTTCACGCCCGGAGCGATTCCGGCAGCAGCGCGATGCGATACAAGGTGAACGTGCCTGCCGACGCGGTGGGAACGCTGCGTTTTTCCTGGTTTGTGCGGCAACTGAACCCAGCCTTCGATCTGACGGATCGCGACTCCGAAGATGCCGTGGCGCGCGTGATACTGACCTTTGACGGCGACCGCCAGCGTTTGTCAGCCCGCGACCACATGCTGTCTGAACTGGCACAGCTGATCACGGGGGAACCGCTGCCTTACGCCACCTTGATGTATGTGTGGGACCACGAGCACCCGGCCGGTACCGTGCTGGAACACCCGAGCACGCGGCGCATTCGCATGCTGGTGGTGAAGTCCGGCCCCGGCAGGCTGGGCCAATGGGCCGACCAGGAACGCGACGTTCTGGCCGACTTCCAGCATGCATTCGGTGAAACGCCCAAGGCGCTCACCGGCATCGGGCTGATGACCGATGGCAACAATACCCGCCAGTTA
This sequence comes from uncultured Macromonas sp., assembly GCA_946481585.1. Next base: position 4,444 of record CAMLOF010000233.1, read on the forward strand.
GCCGAGGCCTGGTACGGCCCGGTGAGACTGGACCAACAGGTGGTTCAGCGCTGATCAGGCACCCAATGTTTCACACAAGGCCAGCGTGGGGGCACTCTGGTTCATGGTGTAGAAGTGCAGCCCCGGTACACCGGCTTGGCGCAAACGCTCACACAAACTCGCCACCACGTCGCGCCCGAAAGCCTGGATGCTGGCCGTGTCATCGCCGTAGCCCTGCAGGCGGAGCCGGATCCAGCGCGGCACCTCGGCCCCGCAGGCGTCCGAGAAGCGCAGCAGTTGTGAGGCGTTGGTGATGGGCATGA
>CAMLOF010000234.1 GCA_946481585.1 uncultured Macromonas sp.
GCTGGCTGTCGCCCGTGGTCAGGTGCACCACGCTGCCGCCCAGCTGGTACATGCCCGCTTCGAAGCTCACGCGGGTGCGGGTGCTGGCCTTCTCGAAGATCATGGCCAGCGTACGGTCGGTCAGGGTGTGGTGCTTCTGGTAGGTCTTGAACTTCTGCTTGATCAGCCAGGCGCGCGCCAGCAGATAGGCGTAATCATCCGCGCTGAAGTCCTTGAACTGCAGGTAGTGCTTGACGGGCACGGGCGGGGTGATGGACGTGTTCATGTGCTTACGCTTGTGTTTCTGCCAGGAATGCCTTGATCAGCGGTACCAGTTTGGCGACGATCTCGTCGGCTTCGGCACCGCTCAAGATGAGCGGGGGCACCATGCGCACCACCGTGTCGGCGGTCACGCTGAGCAGCAGGCCCGCGTCCGCGCAGCGGTTCACCAGCACGCCGCAGGGGCGGTCCAGCTCGATGCCGATCATCAGGCCCTTGCCACGCACTTCCTTCACGCCGGGCAGGTGCATCAACTGGGTGGACAGTGCGGTGTGCAGTTGGAAGCCCACCTTGGTGGCGTTCGCCAGCAGGCCGTCTTCTTCCATGATGCGGATGGTTTCGACCCCCGCGCGCACCGACAGCGGGTTGCCGCCAAACGTGGTGCCATGGTTGCCCGGCTGGAAAATCTTGGCCGCCTTGGGGCCTGCCACCACCGCGCCAATGGGCACGCCCGAACCCAGGCCCTTGGCCAGGGGCATCACGTCGGGCACGATGCCCGCCCACTGGTGGGCAAACCACTTGCCGGTGCGGCCCATGCCGCACTGCACCTCGTCGATCATCAGCAGCCAGTCGTTGGCGTCGCACAGGGCGCGCACCTGCTGCATGTAGTCGGGGGTCATGGGGTTGACGCCGCCTTCACCCTGGATGGCCTCGAAGAACACCGCCACCACGTTGGGGTTGTTGGCCGTGGCCTTGCGGATGGCTTCGATGTCGTTGAGCGGCACGCGGATGAAGCCTTCCACCAGCGGGCCGAAGCCAGCCTGCACCTTGGGGTTGCCGGTGGCGCTCAGGGTGGCGATGGAGCGGCCGTGGAAGGCCTTCTCGTACACCACGATCTGCGGGTTTTCAATGCCCTTGTCGTGGCCGTACTTGCGGGCCAGCTTCAGCGCGGCCTCGTTGGCCTCCAGGCCAGTGGAGCAGAAGAACACATTGCTCATGCCCGAACGTTCCACCAGCATGGCGGCCAGTTGCTCGGTCATGGGGTTGTAGTAGTAGTTGCTGCAGTGGATCATCTTGGCGATCTGATCCTGCAGCGCGGGCACCAGCTTGGGGTGCGCGTGGCCCAGCGTGTTCACGGCAATGCCTCCCAGCGCGTCCAGGTACTGCTTGCCGTTCACGTCCCAGACTCGGCAGCCTCGGCCATGCGACAGCGCGATCGGCACGCGGCCGTAGGTGGTCATGACGTGGGGTTCAACCGGAGCGGCATTGCTGGACATGGCAGGCTTTCTGAAAGACAGTGGCACCGAAGTTAGCTTGGGGAAAAAAAGCGGCCCAACGCAAGGAGGGCCGTTGAATGCGCATTTTAGGCGCAGACTTTGCATGTTCTTTCGCGGGCAGTCCGTCATGCGTTTGCCGGGCGGCGGGGGCAGGGTTTCTACTGGCTTCAAGTCTTATATAAGATATAATTCTTGGAGTGCCCCAGCGGCCTGGGTGATCCCCAGGGTGGGCTGCCGTTTTCTCCAAGCCAAGGGCCTCTTATCCGATGGTCTCTCCCTCCGCCAAAGAAGTCTTCATCCAGGGCGTTACCCGCAACGGCAAGACCTTTCGCCCCAGCGACTGGGCAGAGCGTCTTGCAGGTGTGATGAGCCAGTTCCATCCCGGCGGCAACATGCCGGGCGCCCACCTGTCCTATTCGCCCTGGTGCATTCCCCAGGTGATCAATGGCACCAAGTGCGTTGTGGTCAGCACTGCCCTGCGTGACTTCAACGTCATGGCCTGGGACTTCGTCATGAACTTCGCCAAGGACAACGATCTGCAGATCGTCGAGGCCTGCCTGCTCCCCGACCCGCCGCGCGGCTGAATTCGCTTCGAGCAAACAAAAAAGCCATCGATCTCTCGATGGCTTTTTGCTTTGTGCGTCTGATTTGCTGGCAGCGCACCCGGTACAAACGGCGGGCCTGGGAGCGAGCCCGGGCCCGGGCTTGGGTTTGTCGCTGATTAAGCGGCGACGGCCAGGGCCTTGACCTTGGCGGACAGGCGGCTCTTGTCGCGAGCAGCCTTGTTCTTGTGGAAGATGCCCTTGTCGGCGATGGTGTCAACCACGGCCTGCATCTTGGCAAACAGTTCGGTGGCCTTGGCCTTGTCACCGGTCAGAACGGCTTTTTCAACGTTCTTGACAGCGGTGCGGTACTTGGAACGCAGCGAAGAGTTGGCTGCGTTCAGTTTGACGTCTTGACGAGCGCGCTTGCGGCCGGAGGCCAGGCGCGGGTTCTTTTTCTTGGGCTTGGTTGCCATGTTCAGTATTCCTTTGGGTTTGTGGATGTTGCCAGCAAAGCCGAGCATTATAGCTCGTGCTCAAACAATCAGCAAAGTTGGGATAAACCCCTTCATTTGACCTGGGTCAAGGCTGCGCCCGTAACGTGGCGCTAGCATCGGCCATCTTTTGTGAATGGGTCGCTCATGGCCCCGTGTCCTGTCATGTCCAATTCCGCAGATTCCCGCCCGCAGGCAGACTCCGCAGTCCCTCAGCAGCCCATCGCTCCCGGCGCGCCCATGCCGCACCGCAAGGTCATCCGTGGCTGGCTCACACCCCTGGTCGAGCGCCAGGTGGCCATTGCCGTGGTGTTGCTGGTGCTTGACTGGGCCATCTTTGCATCCCTGATCGCTGGCACCGTGCTGGTTTCCGCCTGGTGGGCCAAGCTGTTGTGCGGCCTGGCCGCCGGCTTCATGATCGGCCGTCTGTTCATCATCGGCCACGACGCCTGCCACCAGAGCTACACGCCGCACCGCGGCCTCAACCGCATTCTGGGGCGCATCGCCATGGTGCCGTCGCTCACGCCCTACAGCCTGTGGGACGTAGGCCACAACGTGGTGCACCATGGTTACACCAACCTCAAGGGCGTGGACTTTGTGTGGGCGCCGCTCACCAAGGACGAGTTCGAAGCCCTGTCGCCCGCCCGCCGCATGATGGAGCGCATCTACCGCAGCGGCTGGGGTCCGGCGCTGTACTACCTCATTGAAATGTGGTGGCTGCGCATGTTCTTCCCGCGCAAGTCATACATGGGCACTCGCCGCTCCATCTTCGTCTGGGACGGTGTTTTCGTGGCCGCCGTGGGCATTCTGTGGATCGTAGGCATGGCCTGGGCTGCCGTGGCCACTGGTCAGTCGGTCTGGCTGCAGGTGGTGATGGGCTTCGTCGTGCCCTTCATGTTCTGGAACGCCATGATCGGATTCGTGGTGTATGTGCACCACACCCACACCTCGGTGCAGTGGCATGACGACAAGCACGCCTGGGCCAAGGCCGCGCCGTTTGTTTCCACCACCGTGCACCTGCAGTTCCCCTGGCGCGTTGGCGGCCTGCTGCACCACATCATGGAGCACACCGCCCACCACGTGGACATGAGCGTGCCGCTGTACAAGCTCAAGCAGGCCCAGAAGAAGCTGGAAGACATGTTGCCTGGGCGCATCATCATCCAGCGCTTCAGCTGGCGCTGGTACTTCCAGACGGCACGCAAGTGCAAGCTCTACGACTTCACGCGCCGCTGCTGGACGGATTTCCAAGGCAGACCGACGAGCGCGCAGGCACCTTCCTACGCCTGATGAACAACGGGGCCCGGGCGGCCCCGTTTTTCTTTGGGAACCCTGCCGCAAGGTGGTTGTCACACCATTTTCCGGCCAAGGTGCGACAATACACGGTTACATGACACAAGCATTCTCTGAACTTTCCCTGGCGGAGCCGCTGGCACGCGCCGTGGCGGACATGGGCTATACGTCCATGACGCCCATCCAGGCGCAGGCCATTCCGGTGGTGCTGCAAGGCCGCGACGTGATGGGCGCAGCCCAAACCGGCACTGGCAAGACGGCGGCATTTTCGCTACCGCTGCTGCAGCGCCTGCTCAAGCACGCCAATTCGTCCACATCGCCCGCCCGCCACCCGGTGCGCGCCCTGGTGCTGTTGCCCACGCGTGAACTGGCCGACCAGGTGGCCCAGCAGATCGAGCTGTACGCCAAGCACACCGACCTGCGCAGCACCGTGGTGTTTGGCGGCATGGACATGAAGCCCCAGACCGCCGAGTTGAAAAAGGGTGTGGAGGTGCTGGTGGCCACTCCGGGCCGTCTGCTGGACCACATCGAAGCCAAGAACTGCGTGCTCAACCAGGTGGAATACGTGGTGCTGGACGAGGCCGACCGCATGCTGGACATCGGCTTCCTGCCCGACCTGCAGCGCATCCTGTCCTACCTGCCCAAGCAGCGCACCACGCTGCTGTTCTCGGCCACGTTCTCGCCCGAGATCAAGCGCCTGGCCAACAGCTACCTGCAAGATCCCGTCACCATCGAGGTGGCGCGTTCCAACGCCACCGCCTCCACGGTGGAGCAGCTGTTCTTCCGCGTGGACGACGACGACAAGCGCCAGGCGCTCAAGCAGCTGGTGCGCGAAAAAGGCGTGAAGCAGGCTTTCGTGTTTGTCAACAGCAAGCTGGGCTGTGCCCGCCTGGCGCGAGCCCTGGAACGCGACGGCCTGAACACCGCTGCGCTGCACGG
>CAMLOF010000235.1 GCA_946481585.1 uncultured Macromonas sp.
ACGAAGAAGGCTTCATGATGGCCATCGAGAAGTTCACCAAGCAGCAGATCCCGGTTCAGATCTTCCAGGAGTTCATGCCCGAGCCCGATGAGCGAGCAGAACCTATCGCCATGGGCCGCCAGACCATCTGGGGCGGCGCAGGCAAGCCGCCGAGCCGCGAGGTGATGGCCGCTGCTGCCAAGGCTGCGCGCCAGGAAATGATGGAGCGCATCCGCGAGAAGAAGGGCAACGAGAAGTCTGGCAAGCAAGGCCGAGGCCAAGGTCAGCAGCAACGTGCCCAGCAGCCGCGTAATGACGGCGACGCCGATGACAGCCAGCCGCCGCGCATGGATGCGCCGCGCCGCCAGCACAACAACGGTCCGCGCCATGGCGGTCAGGGCCAGGGTCAAGGGCAAGGCCAGAACCGGAGCAACCGCCAGCGCCAGGACCAGCCGCGTGCCGATGGCCGCCGTGGTGGTGGCGGCGGTGCTGGTCAAGGCCAGGGCGGCGGCCAGCGCCAGCCCGACCCGCTGCGCACCGGGATCGATGCCCTGGGCGACCGGGGTGGCCGCAACCGTCACCGTGGCAACCGCAGTGGCCAAGGTGGCCAGGGCGGCAAGCAAGGTGGCGGCGGTATCGACCCCCTGCGCACCAGCTACGGCCGTATCAAATAAGGCACATTCGCCACCATGCCGCTAACATGGCGGCATGGGCACACACATTTCTTTCGGTTTGGAGGGGCGCGTCGCGGTTGTCACCGGTGGCGCGCAAGGTATTGGCGAAGCCTGCGTGCGCCGCTTGCGGCAAGACGGCGCGCACGTTGTTGCGGTAGACATAGCCAACGACCGGGGCCACGCCCTGGCAAATGCCACAGGCAGCACCTTCATCCACGCCGACGTGGGCAACAAGGCCCATGTGGACGCCATGGTTTCGAGGGTGATGAGCCAGTTTGGGCGCATCGACATCCTCGTGAACAATGCCGGCATATTCCGTTCGGCCCCCTTCCTTGACCTGACCGAAGCCGACTTTGATTCCGTGCTGCGCGTCAACCTCAAGGGCGCTTTTCTGGTGGGTCAGTCCGTGGCCCGCTTGATGGCTCGGTTCGGCCGCGGTGCGATCGTGAACATGAGTTCGGTCAACGGTGTGCTGGCCATTCCCACCATGACCAGCTACAACGTGAGCAAGGGCGGCATCAACCAGCTGACGCGGGTGATGGCGCTGTCGCTGGCAGAACACGGCATACGGGTGAACGCTGTGGCTCCCGGCACGATTGCAACGGAACTGGCAACACAAGCCGTGCTGACCGACACCGATTCCAAGCAGCGCATTCTGAGCCGCACACCCATGAAACGGCTGGGTGAACCCGCCGAGGTGGCAGACGCCGTTTGCTGGCTGGCCAGCGACGCTGCCAGCTACGTGACCGGGGAGATCGTCACCGTTGACGGCGGGCGCATGACCTTGAACTACACCGTGCCCGTCTGAGGACAGGCTTCACCAGCGTCGCACCCGGCCTGTGTCCAAGTGAACAAACTGCTCGCCGGGGTAATAGCCTACGCCACCCGCCTGCAAAGATAGCGCCGCATCACGGAGTTCGGCGAGCGGCACGCCGGGCAAGCGAATGTCGATGGCGCGGCCGTCCATGTGCAGGCTGCGGGTGGCTACGCCGCCGCCACGCGTCTGACGCAGGTGTTCATTGGTGCGCGGGCTGCGGTAACCCGAGATCACCTGGTAAGGCATGCGCGCGCCGAGCAGCAGGCGCACACGGTGCAATTGGTCAAAGAGTTGCGGGTCCATCTGGCCGACCTCGCCACTGTAGTGGTCTCGCAGGAAATGGTTGAGCACATCCAGGCCCTGGGGCAGGTAGCGGTCACCCACGGCGTAAATCTGACGAATCTGCTCATGCGTGTGGGTGTGGTCGAGCGCCACAACCCGCTCCGCCCCCTCCACCGCCCGCGCAACGACGGGCGAGGCCACGGCCGCAGCCAAGCCAAGCCCCTTGAGAAACAGGCGCCGGTGCGTGATGCGTGGGTAGCTTTTCATGGTGTTTCCGCTGGCACACGCACCGGGTGCACGCGCCTGCGCAAGGCGGCGTCGAGCACGCGGTCATGACCGTAAATGTCGTCAAAGAAATATACCTGACCCCGTTTGACCAGCGCAGTTCCGTAAGCAATGAGCACCGGCACTGGTTCAGCGATGCGGAGCGTGCTGGACACCCCAGCCTCCATGGCCCCGAGGATGCGCGCATCGTCCCAGCCGGGCATGCCTTTCAACACGAAACGCGCCAGCGCCACAGGGTCTTCCACGCGGATGCAGCCGTGACTGAAATCCCGTCGGTCCCGCCCGAACAGGGCCGTGGCTGGGGTGTGGTGCAGGTAGATGTTCTCGCTGTTGGGAAAGACGAATTTGATGTCACCCAGCGCATTGAGGGGGCCCGGCCGCTGGCGCACCCGGGCGCGGCCCGCTGCCAAAGCGTTCAACAGCTCCTCGGTCAGCGAGGCTGAAACCTGTCCGCCGGGCAGGACGAACTCAAAACCTTGCTGGCTGAAATGAGCAGGATCGCGGCGCAGGTGAGGCAGCAGTTCCTTGACGGCGATGGAGCGTGGCACATTCCAGTAAGGGCTGAATTCGATGAAACGCATGTCCTCGTCGAACAGCGGGGTGCGTGTGTCCAGGGCGCGGCCTACCACGACCTTCATCTCGGCCTGCACGCTGATGCGCCCGTCCTGTACCTCGTAGGCCCTGAGCACGAATTCCGGCAGGTTGACGACGATCATGCGCTGGCTTTGCCAGAGTGGCGTCCAGCGCAGGCGTTCCATGGACAACTCAATCTGGCGCGCCCTGGATTCCGGCTTCACTTCCAACTGGGCCAGTGTTGCTCGCCCCAGCACACCGTCTGCCAGCAGGCCATGACGCGACTGGAAACGCCGAACGGCTTCGGCGGCTTCCTCGCCGTAGGTATCTGGCAAGGCATCGGGCAAGCGCGGCCAATCACCCAACGCGTGCAGGCGCTGGACGAGCATGGGCATACCGACGTAATGCTGCCCGGATTCCAGCTTGCCCGTCCTGGCACCAGGCGGCCTGGGCAAGGGTGGCAGTGTCTGGCGCCAGGCTTCGTGCCCCGCCAGGGCACGGTACTGGGCCAGGGCTTGGCGCAGCCAGCCATACAAAGGTGTCTGCGGCAGCGCCTTGTCTTCGGCCTGTTGCAGATGGCCCGCATCCAAAGCAGACCGCAGCACCGCCTCAACGTCGAAACTCTGTCCACGGCCAGCCCGGTAATTGTGGTGAATGCCACGCGGATCGACCCGGCCACCATGCAGATCCGTCAGGTATTGGCGCACGGCTTGCTGCAGCGCTTCCTCCCACCGGGCAGCAGCAGCAGGCGTCAAAGGGGTTTGCCTGGCGCGGCGCAGCGCCTCAGCAATCCGGGCGGCGGCATAGTCATCCGGCAGTAAACCATGTTCTTCAGCGCCTTGCAGCCACGTCAAAGCCAGCTGAGCAGCGGGCGTAGGCACACCCTGCTGGAACCATATCTGCGCCGTGGCCCAGAAAGGCGTCATCCACAGGCAGAACAACCACGCCGCCCTCCACACATATGACACTTGAAACTCCATTGAATTTGAAACACATGGCGTCGATCGAAAAACTGCAATCGAACTACCATTTCTTGCAATCTCTGGAAGCAATCCGCGCTAGTAAACGGAGTGATTACCGCGAATTGAACCTGGGCAACCAAAGAATAGCCTCAGCATTGGATGGTGAATAGCACCGATCAGCCGCCTCCTGCCAAGGCAGCCAGGCAAAAGCGGTGTGCTCACGCGGGCTCAAGACCACATTCGTGATCTTTGGCAGACACAACCCAAAAACACGCTCTGTATTCGTCAATACGCCTGGGGCATAGCGGTGAAGCCACTGCGGGTAGATGGGGTAGACGTTTTCCATCGCCCAGTCCCTCAGGTGACAGCCTGGCGCCTGGGCGTCTATGCCCGTCTCCTCGAAAACCTCGCGCCTGGCAGTCTCCTCCCAGGGCTCAGCTGGGTGGTCCTTGGACCCCGTCACCGACTGCCAAAAGCCCGGCGCGTCGGCCCGTTCCAGCAGCAATACCTCCAATGCAGCGGTGTGTATCACCACCAGCACGGACTCCGGGATCTTGAATGGGCGGTCAGCGGGCATGGACATTTTTTTGCGACAAAGCCTCAAGGCGCCTAAAGTTTCTCAAAACCCGCCCGATAAAGCATTCAACGAGCTTAAAGACAGCTTCGTTGTCAAGCCAGCATGGGGTTGGTCTTGACACCGGCACCACCGGTTACCACATGAAGGAGCTTCAAAATGGCGATGACAATTGGCACCAACGTGATGTCGCTGAATGCACAACGCGCAGCCAACGCTTCACAAAACTCACTGGCTGTGTCGATGCAGCGCCTGTCCTCCGGTCTGCGCGTCAACAGCGCCAAGGACGACGCGGCAGGCTTGGCCATCGCTGAGCGCATGAATTCCCAGATCCGCGGCATGACCGTGGCCATCCGCAACGCCAACGATGGTATCTCGATGGCACAGGTGGCCGAAGGCGGCTTGAGCACCGTCAGCGACATGCTGCAGCGCATGCGTGAACTGGCCGTGCAGGCCACCAACTCCACCAACACCAGCAGCGATCTGGCTTCCCTGAACAAGGAATACGCACAGCTGGGTTCGGAGATCAACCGCACCTTGACCAGCGGCGTTCAGTTCAACGGCGTCGCCATCCTGAACTCCAC
>CAMLOF010000236.1 GCA_946481585.1 uncultured Macromonas sp.
CCGAGCCGCAGTACCTGATGGATTCCTACTGGTACATGTGGAAGCTGCCGATGTTTGGCGAGACGGACATTGACCGCATCCTGGCCGAGGCCGAGGCCTGCCACAAGGCCAACCCCGACAACCATGTGCGCCTGATTGGCTACGACAACTTCGCGCAGTCGCAGGGGGCTTCCATGGTGATCTACCGCGGCAAGACCGTTTGAGGGGAGTGGGGCCATGAGCAACGTGCTTGACGCCTACCGCGTGACGCAGGAACCGTACTACCGCGCCGTGGCCGACGAGGTGGCGCTGTTCGAGGCCGCCTACTCGGTGCGCATGCCCATGATGCTCAAGGGCCCCACCGGCTGCGGCAAGACGCGCTTTGTGGAGCACATGGCGTGGCGGCTGCAAAAGCCGCTCATCACCGTGGCCTGCAACGAAGACATGACCGCATCCGACCTGGTGGGCCGCTTTCTGCTGGACGCGCATGGCACCCGCTGGCAGGACGGCCCGCTGGCCCTGGCTGCGCGGCACGGCGCCATCTGCTACCTGGACGAGGTGGTGGAAGCCCGGCAGGACACCACGGTGGTCATCCACCCGCTGACCGACAGCCGCCGCGTGTTGCCGCTGGAGAAGAAGGGCGAGCTGGTGAAGGCGCACCCGGACTTCCAGATCGTCATCTCGTACAACCCCGGCTACCAGAGCCTGATGAAGGACCTGAAGCAGTCCACCAAGCAGCGCTTTGGCGCGCTGGACTTCCACTACCCCGAGCGCGCGCTGGAGACCGAGATCGTGGCCCACGAAACCGGCGTGGGCGCCGACGTGGCCGACAAGCTGGTGGCCATTGCCGAGCGGGCGCGCAACCTCAAGGGCCATGGGCTGGACGAGGGCATTTCCACCCGCATGCTCATCCACGCGGGCAGCCTGATTGCACAGGGTGTGGCCGCGCCTGCCGCCTGCCGCGTGGCGCTGGTGCGCCCCATCACCGACGACCCGGACATGCGCGACGCGCTGGACGCGGCGGTGGCTACCTTCTTCTGAGCCGGGCCAGGGCGCGGGGGCGGGCATGTCCATCCATCTGCACGACCACGAGGCCTGGACGGCCCTGCTGCCGCCAGAGAGTCGCAACTTGCTTGAACGCCAGTGGAGTGACGCGGCCAAGGTGCTGTCGGCACGGGGGCTGGACAACTACGTGAAAGGCGCCAGCGCGCTGCACGGCCTGGGCCGGGGCGCGGGCCTGGTGGACGCCTGGATAGACGCCGTGCCCCAGGTGGCGCGCGAGGTGGGTGAAGACGTGCTGAGCGAGCTGGCCACCAGCGCGCTGACGCTGGCCTCCAAAACGTCGGGTGTGGTGATTGAACTGGTGTTGAGCACCGCACCCACCGCCGCGCGCCGCCTGGCCGACGCGGCGCTGTTCGTGCAGTACCTGCAGTTCTTGAACACGCTGCTGGCGCAGGCCCCGCGCGGGCTGCGCCCCATGTTGAGCCACCTGGACGTGCTGCTGGGGCAACTGACCCTGGGCGGGCTGCGCCGCTGGGCCACCTGGGGCGCACACGCCCACCGCACCCAGTACGACGAACAGATACGCTACTTTGGCCTGGAGTCGAAAGAGTCCCTGGCCATGCTGCAGAAAGAGCGCAAGGGCACCCTGCTGGTGGACGTGCAGCGGCGCATCAACATGTACCTGCGTGCCCTGTGGGGGCGCGACTTCTACATGCGCCCCACGGCGGGCGACTTTGAAACCCGCGAAGGCTACCGCCCCTTCATAGAAGACCACTTCATCCACCTGCCCGACGCCTACGACGCCGCACCCGGCCGCCAGGGCAGCGTGGCCCCCACCGAGCTGTACCGCGCCGCCGCCGCCCACGCCGCCGCGCACATGGTGTACACCCGCCAGCCCATGCCCGCCGAAGGGCTGAACGCCTGGCAGATGGCCCTGGTGGCCCTGGTGGAAGACGCCCGTGTGGAGGCCTTGGCCTGCGCGCGCTTTCCTGGCCTGCGCGACCTGTGGGCCAGCCTGCACACCGTGGATGCCACCCAGACCACCACCGCCGGCCACTGGCTGGACCGCCTGGCCCGCACCCTGCTGGACCCCGCCTGCACCGACGCCCACCCCTGGGTGGCGCAGGGCAGGGCGCTGTGGGCCCAGGCGCTGCCGCGCGTGCTGGCCCACCCGCACGACAACGCCGTGTCTTGGGAGCTGGGCGTGACCCTGGCCCACAGCTACCGCGAACTTACCCAAGGCCCCGCCTACCAGCCCCGGGCCGACGTGCCCACCGCCCCCTACCGCGACGACAACCGCTACTTCTGGGCCTTTGACGGCTTTGACGCGGAGCGTGCCATTGCCGCAGGCTACGAGCCGCCCCGGCAGGTGCGCAAGCACGTGAATTTGATGGAGTTCGTCAACGAGCTGGACGTGGAAACCGCTGGTGACGATGCCGAGGAAGTGTGGGTGCTGGGCACCGAACTTTTCCCCTACGAGGACCTGGGCGTTTCGTACAACGACGCCGAAGGCAAACCCCCCGTGGCCCCGCCGGTGCACTACGCCGAATGGGACCACATGATCCAGCTGGAGCGCCCCGCCTGGGCCACCGTGCAGGAACGCCACCCGCCCCTGGGCGACCCCGCCGCCATAGACGCCATACTGGCCGAGCACAAGCGCCTGACCAGCCGCATGAAATACCTGCTGGACGCCATGCAGCCCCAAGGCGTGCAGCGCCTGCGCAAGCTGGAAGACGGCGACGACCTGGACCTGAACGCCGCCCTGCAAGCCGTGGTGGACCAGCGCATGGGCCGCCAGCCCGACCCGCGCGTGATGATGCGCAGCGTGCGCAAGACGCGCGACATATCGGTGCTGGTGCTGCTGGACCTGTCGCATTCCACCAATGATGTGGTGGCCAACCACCAGCACACCGTGCTGGAGCTGACGCGCCAGGCCTGCGCCCTGCTGGCCGACGCGCTGGACAAGGTGGGCGACCCGTTTGCCATCCACGGCTTTTGTTCAGACGGGCGGCACGACGTGAGCTACTGGCGCTTCAAGGACTTTGCCCAGCCCTACGACGCGCTGGCCAAGGCCCGGCTGGCGGGCATGACGGGGCAGCTTTCCACCCGCATGGGCGCGGCCGTGCGCCACGCCACCGCCGCGCTGCGGCAGCAAAAGTCTGCCAAGAAGCTGCTGCTGGTGGTGACCGACGGCGAACCCGCCGACGTGGACGTGCGCGACCCGCAATACCTGCGCGCCGACACCCGCAAGGCCGTGGAAGAAGCCCAGCGCCAGGGCGTGCAGACCTACTGCATGAGCCTGGACCCGCGTGCCGACCAGTACGTGAGCCGCATTTTTGGCGCGCGCAACTACCTGGTGGTGGACAAGGTGGAGCGGCTGCCGGAGAGGCTGCCGGTGTTGTATGCGGGGTTGACGCGGTAGGGGGGCGTTACGACATGTTGCGGGTCATCGCACGGATTACACGATTGCGGCGGGAGCTGCCAGTCAGACTCTGGTGTTGGAGAATAGCTCTAGGTAAGAAGCGGTTGTTGCCCTCAGCCTGCAAACCGACGTTCAAAAAGCTGCTCCACTCCACAAGCAGCCTGATTCACAACTGACAAGCGTTGCCCCTTGTGCCATTAAAAAGAATAGCATACAGGGGCAAGCGAAAAAAACACCAGACGATCAAAGTGTTCTTAGTCTAGTTGCCAAAATTAGGGCTCAGTAAGTTATGCCAAAGTCGTTGTGCACAACCACGTTCGCAAGCTCTACTGCACTACCATCCCGCCAATAATGCAGGTGGAATTCGTCGTCTAAATCGTGCCGCCACGCGCCCCAATCACCACGCATCCGCTGAGCGTCATTGGCACCTTTTCCAGAGCGTAAATGGTGCGACTTCGAAAGATTGCGACCAACGAGAATATCGGCGCAGGCACGAATGAGTCGTTGCATTTTGCTTGGCTCATGTAAGAAGCCGAGACATGATGCAGTGTGGACAAAGTCCTTGCCAACATTAATCAAGCCCAATAGTTGAGCGGCTCGTTCTGTAGGGTCAGCTTCATCTCTTGCTGCAAACGCAATGCAACAATCTATCAGTGCATCAGAATTCCCCTGTACAAGTAGGGCTGAAAGGTTTAGCGCTTTAAGATAACTGGCCGTGTTTTTGTGAATGGGAAGCGTGATGCTCACTGGATCCGAAGGCTCGAGTATCGAGCCATCATCTTTTTCTGCCAATGTCAGTGTCATATTAAATGACAGATTTGGCTGCAATTGAGGGGCCAAAGTAGTCGCAAGGAATGTGTTCTCAGTTGGAATAGCTAACGCTGCGAGCGCTACGGTTCTTATGAGTTGTTCCAGAAACTTCACCGGCGTTGCTGGATCAAAAGGGGGAACTACAGAAAAATCACCAACTACAACGTCTAAGAATCCTCCAATCTCCTCAAGTAGCGCAGAGCGTTCAAGAAGAAAATTGGCAAGCCTATTGGCATCTTCAACCTGAATTTCGAATTCATCAGAACACAGAGAAAGAGCTTCCGATATGGAGGGGCGAAATGGATAGCTACCAAGCTCATGCAGCACATGAGTCAATTTCCCATCTCGGATGAATTCAGTCGATCGGCAAGTTCTCCGTAAATTGCTGAGTTCGACTAAACGGGAAAGATATTCACGAACCCTAGTACGCCTCTCATTTTGGGGCATATCCATGGGTCTTGGGCAAGCGAGAAAGGCTGCATCAAGT
>CAMLOF010000237.1 GCA_946481585.1 uncultured Macromonas sp.
ACCAGGGACCTACGGATTAACAGTCCGGCGCTCTACCGACTGAGCTATCGGGGAATAGCCTTCTATTATAGCTACGTTTTTGCTCGTGAAGCCAGAGCGTCAGATTTTTTGCGCCTTGCGCTGTTCTTCCCACAGCGCCTGGAGTTCACGGGCAGCAGCCTCGGGATCGGCAGCAGCGGTGATGGCGCGCACCACGGCGAACGAACCCACGCCCGTGGCAGCAACTGCACCCAGGTGTTCGGCGCCAATGCCGCCAATGGCCACCACCGGGCGGTGGCGCAACAGTCGGGCGTAGGCGCCCAGGCGGCCCAGCCCCTGCGGCGGCGTGGGCATGGCCTTGAGCGTGGTGGGGAACACGGCGCCCAGCGCCACGTAGCTGGGGCCCACCGCCTCAGCGCGCAGCATCTCGGCGTAGCCGTGGGTGCTCAGCCCCAGCCGCAGGCCAGCGTCCCGTATCTGTGCCAATTCCTCGGGCTTCAGCTTGTCCAGGTCTTCCTGGCCCAGGTGCACGCCGTAGGCGCCTGCGGCAACAGCTTCTTGCCAGTGGTCGTTGATGTAGAGGTTGGCGCCCGTGCCCGCCACGGCATCAATGGCAGCCCGTATCTCGTTTCGCACAGCCTGCGCATCAGCCGACTTGAACCGCAGTTGTACCGTCGTCAGGCCCGCACGTGCCATGCGGCCTACCCATTCGGCGCTGGGCAGCACGGCGTACACACCCAATGCCAGCGGTGCGGGCGGGAAGTCCTGCGGCAAAGCATTGGTGCGCACGCCAAAGTCAACGGCCTCGCTGGGCCACGCGTCCACGTCGAAGCGCCCCGTGCGTTCGGTCTGGCGCTGCCAGGCTTGGGCCACGCATTCGGCGTCGGCGGGTATGAAACCCAGCCTGCGCGCGGCGGCGTAGGCAATTGCGTGGGGCGTGTCATCGGCAGGCGTGGCCTGGGCGTCGGTGTTGCTGGGCAGGCCCAACGCCTGATGGCGTTCGACGATGGACAGCATGGTTTGCAGCGCGTTGGGCATGTTCGTGGGCGTCGTTGTCTTTCCGGCTTCAGGCGTGGTGCCAGAAGGGGGTGCCCAGCACGGGGGTGCTGGGTTGGGCGCTGTCTTGCGGCGTCATGGCGCCAGCCAGGAATGCGCTGCGGCCAGCTTTTACGGCATCGGCAAACGCACCAGCCATGGCCACCGGGTCTTGCGACAGTGCCACTGCCGTGTTCAGCAGCACGGCGTCAAAGCCCCATTCCATCACCTGGCAGGCGTGCGAAGGCAGCCCCAGGCCCGCGTCCACAATCAGCGGCACGTTCAGGCGTTCGCGCAGCGTGCGCAGGGCGTAGGGGTTGATGGGGCCCTTGCCAGTGCCAATGGGCGCAGCCCAGGGCATGACGGCCTGGCAGCCCACGTCCACCAGGCGCTGGCACAGCACCAGGTCGTCGGTGGTGTAGGGCAGCACCTTGAAGCCGCTCTTGATGAGCTGTTCCGCGGCACTCACCAGGTTCAGCGTATCGGGCTGCAGCGTGTAGTCGTCGCCAATCAGTTCCAGCTTGATCCAGGGTGTGTTGAAAACTTCGCGCGCCATCTCGGCGGTGGTAATGGCTTCTTGCAGGCTGTGGCACCCAGCGGTGTTGGGCAGCACGGGCACCTGCATTTTTTGCAGCAGGGGCCAGATGCCTTGTGAAGGGTCCAGCCCGCCCGCGCCCTGGCGCCGCAGCGACGCCGTGAGCATGCAAGGCTGTGCGCGCGTCACGGCGTTTTCCAGCACCTGGGGCGAAGGGTAGCGGGCGGTGCCCAGCAGCAAGCGGCTGGCAAATGGTTCGCCGTAGAGGACGAGAGCGTCGTGGGAAGTTGCAGCGGTGGCGTTCATGGCAAGCTGTGGTGTCGCGTGGCGCGTTTCGGCTGACAGGGGCTTAGCCCCCGGTCACGGGCGCGATGATCTCGATCTGGTCGCCTTCGGCCAGCGCGGTCTGGGTGTACTGGGTGCGTGGCACAAAGCGCAGGTTCACGGCAGCGGCAAAAGGGCCGCTGGCCTGAATGACCTGCACCGCGTCGGCAAGGGTGGCGCCGTCGGGCAGGTCGTGCGGTTGCTGGTTGATGAGGACTCGCATGGCTGTCTCTGGGGCTCACACCGTCAGCGCGGCGTGGGCTTGTTCTTGGGCACGCTCGAAGCGCAGCGACAGGCGCTCTGCCAACGAAGTGCTGCCTTGGTGCATGTGTTCCAGCACGGCATCAGCCACGGCGGGCGAGATCATGAAGCCATGCCGGTACAGGCCGTTGATCTGCAGCACCTGGGGCGCCAGTTCACGCACGGCGGGCAGGTTGTCTGGCAGGGTGGGGCGGCACTGGGTGCACAGCTCCAGAATGCGTGCCTCGCCAAAACCGGGGTGCACGGCGTAGGCAGCGCTCAGCAGTTCCAGCACCGAACGCACGCTGGCAGGCGACATGTCGTTGGATTCGATTTCTGTGGCGCCAATGACAAAGATGTGGTCTTCCTTGGGCGCGATGTAAATGGGGTAGCGCGGGTGCAGCAGCCGGGTGGGGCGTTGCAGCGTCACGTCGGGTGCGTGCAGGCGGGCCACTTCGCCGCGCACACCGCGCAGCGCCTTCCAGTCGGGCTGTGCGCCCAGGCCGCGGCAGTCCAGCACCCAGCCGCCGTGCTGGCGCTGGTGCTCCAATGCTTGCTCGTCCGTCCACGCGCTGTGCCATTCAATGTTCACGCCCAGGCTGGCAAGGGTGGCGGTTAGCGCCTCCAGCAGTTGGCGGTTGTCCAGCTGGCCTTCGTCAGGCAGGTACAGGCCTTGGTGGAAGCGTTGCGCCAAAGCGGGCTCCAGTTCGGCCACACGGGCGGTGTTCAGCGCCTCGGGCACGGGCAGGCTGGGCAGGGCGCGGCCGGTGGCCGCCAACAGCGCGCTGAAGCGTTGTGCTTCATGCGCGTCTTGCCGGTGCCACAGAATGAGCGTGCCGTTCTGCTGGAAGTACACCGGCTGGCTCAAGGTGGCCAGCAGCTCGGGCCAGCGCCCCAGGGCGTACTGGCCCATGGCCACCACACTGGGTTCGGTGATGGCAGATTCGGCCAACGGGGCCAGCATGGCTGCCGCCACACGGGCGGCAGAACCTTGGCCGTCCGGGCCGGAGGCATCCACCAGGCGCACGGGGTGGCCCGCTTGCGCAAGTTGCACGGCAATCAAGCGGCCCATCAGGCCTGCGCCCAGCACCAACACCGGCTCGGCACTGCGAAGGGGGGAGGAAGAAACAGAGGTTGGCGGCATGATGGTCAACTCGAAATTACATCACACGCCGAGGTTACGCCCACGGTATGGGGGGATGCGGGATAATTTTTCACATGAACGCGTCCCCCGTCACAAACCCTGCGCCTTCCCACTACCCTCGCGTGCTCACGATCGCTGGCAGCGACTCGGGCGGCGGCGCGGGCATCCAGGCCGATCTCAAGACCTTTGCTGCGTTGGGCTGCTACGGCATGTCAGCCATCACCGCGCTGACGGCTCAGAACACCCTGGGGGTGCGTGCCATTCACGGTGTGCCTGCGGACTTTTTGAAGGAGCAGATTGCCGCCGTGGTGGAGGACATCGGGGTGGACGCGGTGAAGATCGGCATGCTCCACGCACCCGAGATCGTGCGCGCCGTGGCCTGGGCCATAGACACCTACCGCCTGGAGCGCGTGGTGCTGGACCCGGTGATGGTGGCCACGAGCGGTGATGCACTGATCGAGAATTCCACGGTGGCGGTGCTGGTGGAAGAACTGTTCCCGCGCGCCACCGTTGTGACCCCCAACCTGGACGAGGCAGCCCTGCTGCTGGGCCGCTCGGTGCGCGAGGTGGACGAACTGGACGCCGCTTGTGCCGACCTGCTGGCCAAGGGCGCGAAGGCTGTGCTGCTGAAGGGCGGGCACCTGGGTGGTGACATGTTGACCGACGTGCTGGCCATTGCCGGTGAGCCTGCCACCTACTGGCAGCGCCTGAGCGGCCCGCGCATAGCCAGCCGCAACGTTCACGGCACGGGGTGCACCTTGTCGTCGGCCATTGCCGCGCACTTGGCGCTGGGCTACACGCTGGAAGAGGCGGTGCAGGCCGGGCACGGCTACATCAGGGGCGCCATTGAAGCCGGGGCTGCTGTGGTCACGGGGCAAGGCCACGGCCCGCTAAATCATGGTTATGCACCGCTGCCCATGCGGGTGCTGGCGGGTTAATCGGTCTGGTTTGCCACGCCCAGCAGCTCGTGCAGGCGCGGGCTGGTGGTGGTGTACTGCAACAGCAAACGCTTGCCGGGGTGCACGATGGGCACTGCGGCAAAGGCTGCCAGCGTGGCCTCGTGGAAACCGCACAGAATGAGCTTGCGCTTGCCAGGGTAGGTGTTCACGTCGCCCACGGCGAAGATGCCGGGCTCGTTGGTGGCGTAGCCTTCGGTGTCCACCACGATCTGTTTGCGCTCCATGGCCAGCCCCCATTCGGCGATGGGGCCCAGCTTGGGGCTCAGCCCCAGGCGCGGCAAAAAACTGTCCAGCGGCAGGGCCACCGTTTCGCCGTCCGCGCAGTCTGGTGTGGCCAGGCGCAGGGCGCGCAGGCGCGGCCCTTGGCTGGTGTCGTCACTTTCCAGGGCCACGGGTTGGCCAATCACCAACCGGAGCGTCCCCTGGGCCACGGCGTCGCGCACCGCTTGTTCCAAGCCGGGTTCGGCCTTGAACTTGTC
>CAMLOF010000238.1 GCA_946481585.1 uncultured Macromonas sp.
TCGAAGTCTTCGGCCGAGTAGCCGCTGCCGCGCAGGCCGATCTGCCAGACCTTGTTGCCCTGCAGCAGGCCTTCTTCCACCGCACGGCGGAAGGGGGTGCCGTGCGCCAGCGGCTCGCCGAACATGTCGGGGTTGACGTCGGCGTGGGCGTCCACGTGGATGAGCGCCACCGGGCCATGCTTGGCCGCCACCGCGCGCAGTATGGGCAGCACGATGGTGTGGTCACCACCCAGGGTGAGCGGAATGCAGCCGCTGTTGACCACTGGGCGGTAGTGCCGCTCGATGATGTCAACCGACTTGGGTAGATGGAAGGTGTTGATGGCCACGTCACCCAGGTCGGCCACCTGCAGGGTGTCGAACGGTGCCGCGCCGGTGGCCATGTTGTAGGGGCGGATCAGGCAGGACTCGGCCCGGATCTGGCGCGGGCCGAAGCGTGCGCCGGGTCGGTGGCTGGTGCCTATGTCCAGCGGCACACCGATGAAGCAGGCGTCCAGCCCCTCGGGGCTGGTGGCGGCGGGCAGGCGCATCATGGTGGCGGGGCCACCGAAGCGCGGCATCTCGTTGCCGCCCAGGGGTTGGTTCTTGTCCGGCATCATGTCTCCGATAGGGCTGGGTAGGCGGCGGGGCCCGGGAGCTGCAGGCGGAACACGCCCACCAGCCGTGCAAGGCGGTCCGCCTGCTGGCGCAGGCTTTCGGCGGCGGCGCTGCTCTGCTCCACCAGTGCGGCGTTTTGCAGGGTGGCTTGGTCAATGCGGCCAATGGCATCGCTGACCTGATGAATGCCCTGGTACTGGGCCGTGGTGGCGCTGTGAATTTGCTCGATCAGGCCGCTGACCTGGTGCACCTGGTCAACGATCCGGTGGATGGATTCGCCAGCCTCGTGGACCTGGCTGACGCCCGTTTCCACCTTGCTCACGTTGTCACCGATGAGTTGCTTGATCTGCTTGGCGGCTTCGGCGGAGCGCTGCGCCAACGAGCGCACTTCCCCCGCGACCACGGCAAAGCCCCGGCCTTGTTCGCCAGCGCGCGCGGCTTCCACGGCAGCGTTGAGCGCCAGGATGTTGGTCTGGAACGCAATGCCGTCGATGACCCCGGTGATCTCGCTGATGGTGCGGGACGAGGCTGCGATGTCCTGCATGGTGGCCACCACCTGCGTGACGGACTGGCCGCCCGCCTGCGCAGCGCTGGACGCGTTGGCGGCCAGGCGATTGGCCTGTTCGGCGGTTTCGGCGCTGTGCTTGACGGTTTCGGCCAGCTGCTCCACCGACGCCACGGTGCGTTGCAGGTCGTTGGCCTGTTGTTCGGTTCGCTGGCTCAGGTCGAGGTTGCCGCTGGCAATCTCGGCGGAACTGCTGGCGATGCTGTCGCTGCCCTGGCGAACTTCACCCACCAGTTCTGCCAGCTGCTGGCGCATGGTGGCCATTGCGGCCATGACGCTGTTGCGGTCACGGGCACCGGTGTGCACCTGGGTTGTCAGGTCGCCCTTGGCGATGGACAGGGCGATGGTGGCCACGTCCTTGGGTTCGCCACCCATTTGCCGCGTGACCGAACGCATCACCAGCCAGGCGGCCAGAATGCCCAGGACGATGGCCAGAACCGACGCAGCCAGCTGCGTGGTCAGCGACAACTGGAACACCGCCGCGCCCTTGTCCGCCAGTTGTGCAGCCACTCCGGACTTGAACGACCACTCCTTGTCAATCGCGTCCAGCGTGGCACGGAACAGGCGCTCTGACTTGCCGGTGAAGAGCCGGCGGGCTTCTTCGATCTTTTCCGGGTCGGCCAGTGACTCGCGCGATACGGCCTTGAGCTTGTCCCAGTCGCTCATGGAGCGCTGGGTGGCTTCGGTCACGGCTGTCCAGAGCTCGCGGTCCTCGTCGTTGACGAGCAGCTTTTCGTGCGCGGCGAGTTCCTGATTCAGTTGCGCGTAGGCCTCGGCGATCTTGGCTTCGAGGATGTCCATCTCGTCGGCCGAGACGGTCATCAGGTGCTGGCCCTGCACCATACGGATGCTGGCCACCTTGTCCTGCCAGGTTTTGACTGCGGCGAGCGACGGCGTGGTCGTGCTGGCGTAGTAGTCCAGCGCGTCGTGGATGGTGGCCATCTGCCGAACGGAGATCGCCGCCATGGCCACCAGCAGCACCAGCAGCAGACCGAACGCCCACGCCAGTCGGGCGCCCAGCCGCATCTTTTCAAGCAACTTCATCATTGCAGTGCGTCACTTGCGGCGGCCGCGCAGCCATTCCAGCGTCATCATCAGCGCAGTCGTGAACAGGATGAGCAGCGTGGCCACGGCGGCGATGGTGGGGGAGATGTTTTCGCGGATGCCGGTGAACATCTGGCGCGGCAGCGTCACCTGTTCGGGACCGGCCAGGAACAAGGTCACCACCACTTCGTCGAACGACGTGGCGAAGGCGAACAGCGCGCCCGAGATCACGCCCGGGGCGATGACCGGCAGCGTCACGCGGAAGAAGGTTTCCAGCGGGCTGGCGCCCAGGCTGAGGCTGGCCTTGACCAGGTTGAGGTTGAAGCTTTGCAGCGTGGCCAGCACGGTCGTCACCACGAAGGGCGCGCCCAGCGCGGCGTGCACGAGGATGAGACCCAGGTAGGAGTCGTTGAGGCCCAGGCGTGCAAAGTACAGGTAGGTGCTGACGCCGACCACCACGATGGGCACCACCATGGGGGAGATGAGCAGGCCAGTGATCAGCCCTTTGGCGGCGAACTTGTTGCGCGCCAGGCCCATGGCTGCCAGCGTGCCCAGCACCGTGGCGATGAGCGTGGCCGCCGGGGCCACGATGAAGCTGTTGCGCGTGGCGCGGCCCCATTCGGGCGCGTTCCACATCTCGCGGTACCACTGTAGCGACCAGCCTTCAATGGGGTAGGCCAGGAAGGTGCTGTCGCTGAACGACAGCGGCACGATCACCACGATGGGCAGGACCAGGAAGACCAGCACCAGCACAGCCGCCAGCCGCAGGGCCAGCCAGCCCAGCTTGTCGAACAGGCCGTAGTAGGCGGGAAACTCGGGGAGCTTGAACATTGGTGTGCTTCCTTCAACCCAGGCTCAGCTCGGCCTTGGAGACCTTGCGGTAGAACGCGTAGAGAACGAGCGTGGCGGTGAGCAGCACGCCACCCAGGGCGCAGGCCATGCCCCAGTTGACTTCGACGTTGGTGTACTGGGCCACGTAGTAGCTCAGCATCTGGTCGCCAGCGCCGCCCAGCAGCGCGGGGGTGACGTAGTAGCCAATGCAGGTGATGAACACCAGCAGACCACCCGCGGCCACGCCGGGGTAGGTTTGCGGCAGGTACACGCGGAAGAAGGCGGCCAGCGGCGGGCTGCCCAGCGATATGGCAGCGCGCAGGTAGTTGGGCGGCACGGACTTCATGACGCTGTACAGCGGCAGGATCATGAACGGCAGCAGGATGTGCACCATGGCGATGATGACCCCCGTGCGGTTGAACAGCAGGGGCAGCGGCGCGTCAGTGACGCCGATGGCCATGAGGAAGCGGTTGATCAACCCGTTGTTCTGCAGCAGCACGATCCAGGCGGCAATTCGCACCAGCACCGATGTCCAGAACGGCAGCAGAACGAGGATCAACATCATGTTGGCCTTGCGTTCGCTCAGCGTGCTGAGCCAGTAGGCCAGGGGGTAGCCGATGAGCAACGCAATGGCGGTGACCACCGCACTCATGTGGAAGGTGCGCAGCAGGATGTCGCTGAACGCGGCTTCGTCGGCGGGCACGCGTTCGATGCCACCGTCGGGCGATCGCTTGAGGTCAATGGCGGTGAGCAGGTAGTCGGGCGTCCAGCGCGAACTGTTTTTGGCAATGGCTTGCCAGTAAGGTAGTTCACCCCAGCGCGTGTCGTGGGCCAGCAGCGCCTCGCGGGCCTGCGCTGGCGACAGGTTTTCGCCCAGCGGCAGGGCACGGTAGGTGCCCATGACGAGGGAGCGGCCGCCCGCCACCTCGCTGTTGAGGCGGCGTGCCAGCACGCCAGCCTGCGCGGTCTCTTCAATCGATGAGAGGTCTTGCAGGATGGCGGCATAGGCGGCGTCCGGCGGCGGGCCGTGGCGGTCCCAGCCGTCGAGCGCCTGCCCCGTGCGGGGCAGGGCATCTGCGACTTCGGGATTCTCCACCGCCCGCACCAGCAGACTGGCCAGCGGAACCAGGAAGAACACCAGCAGGAAAATCAGCAGAGGCATGGTGAGCGCCACGGCGCGCACCTTCTTGCGCCTTTCGGCGCGACGCAACTGCTGAGCCAGATCGGTTCCGCCGGCAATCATCATTGTGCAGCCCAGGCAGCGAAGCGCTTCTCCAGGGCTTCGCCCTGGTCAGCCCAGAAACCGATGTTGAACTGCAGCGAGTCCTTGCTGTTGGCGGGGGACGTGGGCAGCAGGTCCAGCACCTTGGCGTCCAGCTTGGACAGCGCCTTGTTGTTGGTCGGGCCGTAGGAGATGTTGCGGGCGTATTCGGCCTGCGCATCCACCGAGCTGGCGGTGGCGATGAACTTCATCGCGGCGTCCTTGTTCGGGGTGCCCTTCGGGATGACCCAGTAGTCCAGGTCGTAGATGCCACCGGTCCAGGTGATCTTCAGGTTCTTGCCTTCGCGCTGGGCAGCGTCGATGCGGCCGTTGTAGGCGGTGGTCATGGCCACGTCGCCAGCCACCAGGA
>CAMLOF010000239.1 GCA_946481585.1 uncultured Macromonas sp.
GTGTTAGGCACCCTCACCGTGAGCGCCACCGTCACGGCTTCAGCAGGAGCCAGTTCCACCCTGGGTGGATCGACCAGTTGTGCGTGCAGCGCGGATGTGACATTGATCGCCAGCAACTGGGGGTGGTCGGTGGCGTTCATCAACTGCAGCCGGTACACGTTCTCTACGTGACCCTGTTCGACGAGGCGAGCCATCACCGCACGGTCCCGTATCACGTTCATTCGAATGTCTGGCCGCTGTGTGAACGACCACGCCAATGCACCCACACACAGCATGAGCAACGTTGCGTACACGGCCACCCGGGGGCGTCGCAGTGCGTGCCACACCGTGCGAGCCACGTCCCGCCCGGCCAGTTCGCGCAAGGACGCCAGGCGAATCAGACCACGCGGGGCACGCACCTTGTCCATGACCTGGTTGCAAGCGTCAATGCACAGCCCGCAACCGATGCATGCCGCCTGCAAGCCCTGGCGAATGTCGATGCCGGTGGGGCAGACCTGAACGCACAGTGTGCAGTCGATGCAGTGCCCCGCCGATATGCTCTTGCTGCCGTCTTGGCGCAGGCTGGCCCTCGGCTCGCCACGCCGGTGGTCGTAGGCCACGTTGAGGGTGCGGTCGTCCATCAGCGAGCCCTGAAACCGTCCATAGGGGCACATGTGCAGGCACACCTTTTCACGCACCAAACCGGCATTCAGGTACGTGGCGACGCCATAAAACACTGTCCAGAACATGGGCCAGAAGCCAGCCGTCAGGTGCAGTACGTTGCTGCCCAATGCACGCATGGGTGTGAAGTAGCCCACGAAGGTCAATCCGGTCCACAACCCCACCCCCAGCCACGCCAGGTGTTTGCCGCCCCGCCGCCACAGTTTCTCCAGCGTCCAGCTGCTTTGGTCCAGCCGTTTGCGGCTCTGGTGGCTGCCTTCAAAGCGGTTTTCGATCCACATGTACAGCGATGTGTAAACCGTTTGCGGGCAGGCAAAACCGCACCACACGCGGCCAGCAACGGCGGTGGCGAAGAACAGCAGCAAGGCGCACACCACCAGCAACCCGGCCAGGTAGATCAGGTCCTGTGGAAAGAGCACCGCTTCGAACAGGAAGAAGCGCTGGTGCGCCAGATCGAACAGCACGGCCTGGCGCCCGTTCCAGTTCAGCCAGGGCATGCCATAGAAAAACACCTGTGTGAGCCAGAAGAGCGTCCAGCGCCAGTGCGCAAACCGTCCGCTGACTTCGCGTGCCTGGATCTTGTCCGTCAGCTGCCAGGACGTGGCCGGGTGGATGGGAATGACTTTTTGCATGGTTTGCTCACGGGTGACCGGCTGACTGCTGGGCTGCCGCCATCCAGCGGTCCAGTTCAGCGGCAGCTGCTTGCAGATGTGGGGTGATGGCTTCTGTGCCCAGCCATTCGTCTCGGCGGAAGAACACCTGCTTCAGCGTGACGACACCCGTCGTTGCGCCGCGCCACGCGGCCTTGTCCTCACCGGGCGTCGCGTAGAGCCCGTCTTCCTCGCTGCGCAGCATCAGCCAGCCGGGCGGGTTGTCTTCCAGCTGGGCAGGCACCACCAAAGAAAAGCCACTCCAAACCAGATTGGCCACTTGATGGAAGCTGCCATTGAGTTGCCAGCCATTGCCAACGTCCTGGCCCGTTGCGGCGGGGCCCTGCAGCACAGCCGCGCCAGCACGGTTTGCCAGCACCAGGTCGGGTACGATGAACTCCTGCAGCGCCACGTTCTGCGATTGCAGCAAGGCCTCGATGGCCAAACGCTGGGCTTTGAACACCTGTGGCGCGTATGGCCCCAAAGCGGCTATTGCCTGCGCAGTTTCTGCGTTGGCATACAGGTCGCCGAGTTGGCCGCCGTCGCCACCTAGCGCAACAGGTACCCCAGGTTTGAACAGGCCCATGCGGCCCATCTGACGCAAGAGGTCGGCCCCGTTGGCGGCGGGAGGGGCGTTAACGACTGAGGCCGCAAGTGTGTTGGGCATGGCGAATGACATGCCCTGATGATGTCCACGCAGCCTCTGGTTGGTAAGTTGCAGTTTTGTCGATAAGCAACCGTATCAGATGGTTCGACTGATCCGGTGGTTTTTCTGCTGCGCTGATACCGTGTGTGGCGCTTTGGCCGTTCAATACTTGGCCGCATGAGAGGTTTTGTTTGCGCTGCACTGGGTATGTCCGCTCTGGTGGTGTTTGAGCGCTTGGGGGCGTTGTTGTCGGCAAAGCTGGGCTTGGGCCTGCCGGGGAGCGTCGCCGGATTTCTTTTGCTGGCCCTGGCGCTGGGTGTATTCCGAGATGTTCCCGAGGCATTGCAGCGGCCCGCTGCATGGCTTCTGTCTCACTTGCCGCTGTTTCTGATACCTGCGTTGTTCTCGGCGGTTGTTGCCTTCAACCTGGACCGTTCGCTGTGGCCGTTTCTTGTGCTGGGTTGCGTGGGGGGCACTTTGGTGTCGGCATTGGGCGCTGCCATGCTGGTGCAGCGGTTGCAGCGCAGGTCTGTGAGGCAGCCTTTGGATGACTGAATTCCTCCTGCTGAACGGGCTGGTGTTGGGCTGCTACTGGCTGGCACGGCGAGGGTTTGCCAGGTCTGGTCGGCATGTGCTGGCCTTGCCTCTGGTGACCGGCACAGCCATGCTGCTGATGGCGGTTGCGTTGCTGAGGTTGAATCCCCAGACGCTGTTGGCGCAGATGTCGGGCCTGCGCTACCTGATGGACCTGGCGGTGGTGGCCATGGCCATTCCACTTCACCTTGCGGGCCGCGCGTTGATGCGCCAGCCAGCGCCGTGGCTGCTCGGGTTGCTGGCTGCAGGTTTGGGCTCCATGGCTTGCATCGTGTTGTTGGCCCATGGGCTAGGTGTCGTCCCGGGGGTGGCAGCGGCACTCCTACCCAAAGCCGCCACCATGCCGGTAGCACTAGGGCTGACGGCGCAGGGCGGTTTCAACGTTCACCTTACCACCCTGTCTGTCGTGATCACCGGCTTGGCTGGCGCACTCTGGATTCCGTGGGTCTTGCGTCGCTGTGGAATACATCCAGGTCCGGTTCATGCCTTCACTCTTGGGGCCTGTGCACACGCCATCGGCTTGGTGCGGGTGCAGGCAGACAATCCCCAGTGGCAGCACTTTGCCATTGCAGGCATGTGCGGCAATGCATTGCTGACAGCATTGTTGATGGGACTCTGGTGGCAACTGTGAGACCGGGGCTGAGAGTGGTGCTGGCTGAGCAGCCGATATCATCGAGTTCAAGCCTGATGGAGCTTGAACAGATGACCGCCGTGCGCTTGACCCGCTACCACCAGTTGGCCGAAGAACTTGCGGAAAGCATCCTGGCCGGGACGCTGCGTGCGGGCGATCGCCTGCCTTCGGTGCGCGACCTGCGGCGCCAGCGCGGGGTCAGTCCGTCCACCATCTTCCAGGCCTACGCGCACCTGGAGTCTCAAGGCCTGGTCGAAGCCCGTCCGCGCTCGGGTTACTTTGTGCGGCCTCAGCGGGCACTGCGCAGCCGTTCAGTGAAGGCAGCCCCAACGACCGACCGGGTCACGCCAGTTGCCATCAGCGAACTGGTGTTCGACTTGCTGGGCTCTACCCGGGACGTGGATGTGGTGCCTCTGGGGTCGGCCTTTCCGGCGCCCGAGTTGTTCCCTTTTGCAGAACTGGCGCGCAGTGGAGCACGTGCCATGCGGCGCCTGTTGCCCGAGCAGGTGTCGGGGGCCTTGACGGCAGGTGACGAAACGCTGAGAGGGCAGATCCGGCGCCGTTACGCCCTGCATGGGGTCCCGCTGCAAAACGACGAGCCCATCATCACCAACGGTGCCATGGAGGCGCTGAACCTGTGTCTGCAAGCGGTGACGCAGCCAGGCGACGTTGTGGTGGTGGAGTCTCCCACGTTCTACGCTGCCTTGCAGGCGCTCGAGCGCTTGCACCTCAACGCCGTGGAGGTGGCCACCGACCCCGTTGAAGGTGTTGATCTGAATGCCTTGGAGGATTTGCTGAAACGCCAGAAAGTGGCGGCGTGCTGGTTCATGACGACGTTCCAGAACCCGCTGGGAGCGTTGATGTCCAACGCCCGCAAGGAGGCCTTGGTACAGTTGTTGGCGAGGTACCAGGTTCCGCTGATTGAAGACGACGTGTATGCCGAGTTGCACTTCGGGCCGCGTCGGCCCCTGCCAGCCAAGGCGTTTGACCGGGAGGGGCTGGTGTTGCACTGCTCCTCATTCTCCAAATGCCTGGCGCCGGGCTACCGGGTCGGGTGGGCTGCTCCTGGCAGGTACAGCCGCCATGTCGAGCGATTGAAGATGATGACGTCACTCGCCACGTCCATTCCATCCCAGTTGGCGATTGCCGAATACCTGGTGCAGGGCAGTTATGACCGGCACCTGCGCCACTTACGAGGTGAGCTTGAGTCCCAGCACCGGGCCGCCAGGGCCTTGATACAACGGCACTTTCCGTCGGGCACACGCATGACGGAGCCCAAAGGCGGTTACTTTGTCTGGCTGGAGTTGCCCCCGACGGTGGATGCGCTGGCGGTCCACCAGCAGGCCATGGCGCACTCCATCAGCACGGCACCCGGCGCGTTGTTCTCGGCCGATCGGCGGTTCACGCACCACCTGCGGCTGAACGTGGGGCATCCGGTGGATGACCGGTTCA
>CAMLOF010000240.1 GCA_946481585.1 uncultured Macromonas sp.
CGGTGGCCGACGCGATCGTCTCGGAGGCCGTGCAGGACACGTGCATGCAGCGCTTGACGGCTCGCGCGCGCTTCAACGAGGGATTGCCGGGCGACCTCGCGACCCAAGTCGTCCAACAGTTCTGCGACGAGCATCCCGAGCGCTACCTGCTCGCGTTCGTCTACGGATACCTCGGCGATCACGACTTGCTGCGTGTGCGCACAGATGCCGAGAAGTTCCTGCTGCTGGCCGCCCTCAACCTCGTGGAGTGCGTCGCCTTCGTTGGAGCCTCGACCTCATCAAGATGATCACGGGCACCGGCCCGGGTCAAGATGGAACGGCTGGACGCTCACCTTTTGGTTGCCGAATCAAGCAGTAGTGCAGCCAGCGGGCCCGAAGTCGTTCATCGACATGGCCAATGACATCCTCTACCGCCACAGCCCAGCCCGAGGCCGTCTTGGTGCGTAGTTGATAGGCACGGGCGTAAAGATCCTCATCCCCAGGCATCACATTGGCAGCCCAGGATCCGTCAGGGAGTTGCTTGGCCCAGCCATTGTTGATGAGGCCTCTGTTGGCGTCTTCTGTGTTGGCGTCGTAGCACACAAATCTCAGCGCGAATGGTTTGGTGTAGGTATCCCGCTTCAATGCAAGAGGGTTCTTGATGCTCAAACCTCCCTGACCGGGTATGCCGGATTCTGGCCTCGCGCTGTCGAAGTCAGCATTTAGGGGCACTCGCAATCCGACGCGGCAGCCAGGGCCCATGTCCAAGGTCGCTGGCTTGGTGGAACTCTTTGCTTCAAGGGACGCTGAGTAGGAGAGTGGGGCAAGTAGCACCGCCAGTACTGCAGCGTGGATTCGAGTATTCATTAGTTCAGCTCTCATCATTCAACCGGCTCTGGCACGACCGCAATATTCCCCGCCCGCGCTGTCGGAGCTGCCCTTGATTTCAATGCGATCAACGTGGAGTCGATGCTGCCTCTCCGGGAGCAGATGCCGGGATAGAGGGCTGGGCATCATCCAGAAACTCGACGCTGCGCAGTATCTGCAACGCATAGGGCGTCAGGTCGTTCTTGAGACTGCGGCGGATGTCGTTGAGGTTGCCCACTTCGCTGTCACCGCAAATAGCCTTGGGTGGATGAATCAGGCAGTAATGCAGCTTTCGCGCTCGGTAACGCTCGTCGCCAACGGTCATATCCTCGGTGTAGGCAAATCCTTGGGCGTTCTTGGAAGAAAGCTCATAAAACCGAATGGCTCGGTCGAGCAAGCGCTCTTCCTGCAGGGTCATGCCAGGGTTGTTCGCACCTTGGATGCGATTGGGGAAGTAGCGCCTCCACTTGCCGGATGACGGATCGAATGCGACAGGGCGCCCCGTCAGCAGGTTTTCGTCGCTGGCGTCATGGCACACAAACCGCAGGCTGAACGGTTCCAAATAGGTGTTTCGCTTCGATGTGGGAGGAAGCGGAGAACTCAAGCCGCCACGGCCGGGAATGCCGGGTGCGGGCCCGGCGCTGCCGACCTCGGCCTCGATGGGGACTTGCAGAGCGACTCGGCAGCCCGCACCCATGCTCAACACCGCGGACTTTGTGGGCGGCGCCAGCGGGGCGGCGTGCGACAGCGCAGCCGATAACCCAACCAGGATGGCGACGCAGATGCCGATGCGTCTATTCATACGTTCGATCTCCTTCGCGTATATCCATCTGGATACCACAGCACTGCGCCGCCGCTCGCATCGGCAAACCGCATTTCCGTCAGCACGGCCAACGCAACCCCATAGGCACAGCAGCGTGAGTCAAAACCGTTGAGCCCTCGGCTATAGAGGTTGTTCACCGACGCGGGCAGGTTGATCGCAGCGCTGGCACGCCAGAACGCCGGGCTGCGGTAGTACACGCGTTGGCCTTGGTTTGTCGCTGCCCTGCAGCGCTCAAGTACATGGGCGCCGTCGGCGTGGCGTGCCATGCCGGTGCTGACCCAGTAGAAGCCTGCGCTGTCGGATGGAGCCCAGAGATCGTCCGCGGTGGGCGACTGAGGATTACCACCGCTGACTTGCATACGCCAGCCCTGCATCTGTACCGTCAACGCCGGAAAGTTCGCGTCACGCAGCAACGCATTGGTGCGCTGGCCGGCGGGTTGGCGGTAGATGGTGTTGTAGGCGTTGACCATGGCCGTGCGTAACGCCTCAGGCACCGAACGGCCACGCCATTTCCAGTAGTCGCAATAGTTGCCGGGGTTGGTCAGTTGCAGGAAGCCGCGGCCGTACCAGGGCGCGTACCAAAGGTTCGAACCGCCGACTTCGGCCAAGCCGCCCAGCCAGCCCGTTTCCTGCACCGAGTTGCCGAAAAACGCTGCCTGCCGTAGTGGCGTGTCGATCCCGTAGATGCGCATCGCCCTGTTTAGAGAGATGCGATGTCGAACTGCTACCGAGTTGTTCGAGGTCACATCGGTGTTGATCTGCTCCCACAACGTCACCGTCTGCCCGTTCTGCCTAGCGGTGCGTATCGCATGACTAGGCACCAGCTGCACGAACTCACTGGCCGATCGCCAGCCGCAACGGCGCATATGGCGAATGAATTCCCTGGGCTCGAAGCACCATTGCGCCTGGAACAATTCCGGCAACTCCAGGCACAACGCCTGTGCATGCGCGCGGAAGCGACCCCACGCCGCTTCATCCATCGGGCGTGGGCTCTCCTCGCTCGGCTGACGCAGCCACCCCCAACGCGTATCGATGGTCGAGGCGTCCCACTCGCTGGGGAACTTGCAGATCGTCTTGTCCAGCCGTTGCAGCACGGCCGGCTCGCGCAGCCGGGCCGTGGCTTCGGTCAGCGTGAGGCGACCGTCGCCCTCGGCATCGAGCAGCCGGCGGATCAGCTGCGAGTCGCAGCGGCTGTCGCGGTCCTGCGTGTCGTCGATGAGGGTCCAGCCGCGCCACTGGGGGAAATCGGCGTCGCTGAACTTGTGCACGTTCGCGGCATTGAGGTTGACCCAGCCTCGACCGGCCGGCGTGGCAATGAGTCGCCAGTGCGGCGTGTCGGCCGGGTTCAGCGCATCGGGCCCGAGCACACGCCCCCAGCGCAGCAACTCCTGGCAGGCGCTTGGCGCGGGGGCCGTGCCGTTGGCCCGCCCTGCGGCGCGCTGAGCTGCCGGCACGGCCTGGCTCAAGGCGTTGGCGCGGCGATAGACGTCGTATTCAACTCCCTGCTCGGGCGGGCATGTGGCAAGCACCTGGCCGTCTGCGACATAAGTGGTCAACGTCGCGTTGCCCCGTTCGTGTCGCAGCCCAATGAACCAGTCTTGCGCGCTGCGCGTGAGCACCTGTGCTGAAGCTGGGGGAGTGGGCACGGCACCCGGATCAGCGGCATACACCGTTGTGCCGGCCGGCAGATGGAAGTAGGCCTCGCCATACAGCGCATCGGTACGGCCTTCGCGATCCACGGGAACGTCACCACTCGTGCGTCCGACGATGCGGCGCAGGTTGTCCTCATCGCAACAGATCTCGAAGTGCAAACAGTTCGGCTGGCCCCGGATGTGACCTGCTTGGCCGAGGCGGTCCTTGCGATAAAGCGGCCGCCCTTGACGTATGGCTTCGTCGATTGAATGAAGGTGCATGTACACCGAGTAGTAGCGCACGGCCGTGGGCTGGTTCTGCGCATTCGCGCCGATCTCGGTGTCGTGGCGGATCACCACCGCGCCGTCGCTGGTGTAGCCCCCTGCGTAAGTCAAGGCTTCGGACTCTGTTCGCTGACGCACGAACACGACCACCCCGTCGGCGACAGCCCGCACGGGCAAGGCGGTGCCCTGGCTGTCCAGCGGCGTGGCCAAGTGGCGCCCGCCGTGCCAGCTCAACTGGTGGCTCACGGGAAAGGTGCCGTGTTCACAGGCCGGCATGGCGGCATCCAGCCAAGCGTCTTCGGTGAGGTTGCCTCGCTCGGGCAGGAATGGAGGACTGATCAACATGAAGTTCTGCGAGGGAGGTGTGGTCGCTCAAGTCGAAAACGGAAAATCTTGCTGGAGCTTGAAGTCACCTCTGGGCATCAGTGGCAACTCGTACGTCACCGCCCCCGGCCCGAGCATGCTCTTGGTGGCCGCCTTCACGGTGATCTGGCCCGGGCACTGCACGGTGAGGTTTCCGGCTTCGAGCGTGATGCTGGCCCCGCCGGTGGTGGCCAGGGTGATCTTCTTGGGGCTGGCCAAGTCGATCTTGCCGCCCGCACTGGCGATGAGCAACTGCAGCGCCGCGGCGATCTCCAGCGTGTCGCCTTGCGCCTGCAGCACGACATCGCCCTGGGCGGCGCTCAGCTGCAGCCCATGGCCGCCGTCGCCCGGCTGCACCGCCCCGCCCAGCATCGCAAGGGCCTGCCCGCTGTGCACCCGCAGCGCCCCGCCGCTGGCCAGGCTGCCGTCCTGCCCGGCCCCGAGGTGCACCGCCTGCCCGTTGCTGAACTGCAGGTCCTGCCCGGCCGCGATGGCCAGGCCGGCCTTCGCCGCGATCGCGATGACCGGCTCGCCGCTGTGCGGCACCTGGGTGTCGCCGGCGGGCTCCTGGTGGTTCAGCGCCTGGTGATGCGCCTTCAGCGGCACCACGTCCTGGCGCACCGTCTGGTGGGTGCCCGCCGCACGGCTGAAGGCCTCGGCCAGGGCCTGGGCCT
>CAMLOF010000241.1 GCA_946481585.1 uncultured Macromonas sp.
CCTCACCCTTCTCGTCCTCCTCCTCAACCCTTGACAAAAGAGAGACTTCCATGAGCCACGACTTGAAAATCAAAGCCCGCCTCACCAACGGTGTGGTGGGCTTTCCGACCGCCTTGGCGGCATCCGTCGGCATCGTGATGGCCAGTCCGGTCATCCTGACCGCCACCACTGGTTTCTCGATCGGTGGCGGTGTGTTCGTGATGGCCATGTGCATCGCAATTTTTCTGATGTACATGCAGACCATGACCTTCTCTGAGGCCGCCGCCATGCTGCCGACGGCGGGGTCGGTCTACGACTACATCAGCTGCGGCTTGGGGCGGGTGGCAGCCATTGCGGGAACCATCGCGGCCTACCTGCTCGTGCACGTTTTCGCGGGCACGGCCGAGACCATTCTCAGCGGCGTCATGTCCACGGTGAACTTCGATGCCATGCACTCGGTACTGGTGGACAACAACATCACCTGGCTGGTGGGGGTTTGCCTGGTCTTGCTGTTTGCCGTTCTCAACTGCTTCGGCATATCCGCTTTCGCGAAGGTGGAGGTCTTCTTGACCGCAGCCATGTGGTTGACGCTCCTGATCTTCGGCATCACCGGCCTGATGGAAGACCCGGTCGTGAATGTGCCGGGAGTGTTCGGTGCATCCGTTGTCGGGGACGATGCCTTTGCCGTCATGTCGCTGGTGGGCATGGCGATGTTCATGTTCCTGGGCGTTGAGCTGGTGACGCCGATCGCCCCGGAGCTGAAGAACTCCCATACGAACATTCCCAAGGCCATGATGCTGGGTTTGACCCTGGTCTGGCTGTGCATGGTGATCTGGGGGGCATCGGTGCAGCGCCAGGTGGAAAACATCGCGCTCACACCCGACGGATCGGTGCACCTGCTGGAGACCCCGGACGCCATCCCCGCATTTGCGATGGCCATCATGGGGCCTGCCGGCAAGTTCTGGCTCGGTATCGCCTTCCTGCTGGCTGGCGCGGCCTGCATCAATGGCCTGATGGCTGCCGTGCCGCGCATCATCTACGGCATGGCTCGTGATGGCGCGTTGCCCAAGGTGTTCGCCTACATGCACCCCAAGTACAAGAGTCCTGTGGTTGCCATCATCGCTGCCGCAGTCATTCCCGTGGCTCACACGATCTGGATCGAAGGCAATATCGACAAGATCCTGCCCCTGGTGCTGGCTGCCGTGTGCTCCTGGGGTGTGGCCTACCTGTTGGTAACGCTGTCTGTCGTTGCGCTGCGCATCCGTCGTCCAGACCTGCCCCGTGCCTACAAGGCACCCTGGTTTCCGATTCCCCAAATCCTCTCGTCGGTGGGCATTTTCATTGCCATCTGGTACATCACGCCCCCGACCATGAAGTCGGAAGACATCTTCGTGCCCTTTGGCACCATGCTGGGTCTGACCATCATCTACGCCTTGGTCTGGACTTTGCTGATCAAGCGCCAACCCGGCTTCACTCCTGTTCCCGTGGAGGAGGTGATGAAGGCGGAGTTCGAGCGTCACGGTGAATGATGATTCTGACTGCGGTTCACCGCCTTCGCCGTCTGTTCCACGGGTTGGGTTCGGCTGTGCCCCAGAAGGTGCCCAGCCCGGCAGATCAGAGCGCTGCTGCCCATCTGGCTCTGGCTGCACCGCTGCGGCAGCTCTTCGCTGTGATCAGTCAACTGCGCTTGGCGGCAGGGCGGGGCCTGGGCAGTCTGTCGATTGGTTTGAGGGAAGGGGCATCCCGAGCCACATCGCTCGAGCAGGTGTTGATCAACTCTGTCAGGCGCATTGAAGACAGCCGCCAAGTGGCATCGGGCATTGAGCAGAGGTTGCTGGCGGACACCGCCGCTTCCGGCCAGCGCCTGCACGAAGGGCTGGACGCGGGCAATGGCGAGCTGGCGCGTGTGCGGGCATCAACGCTCACGGTCATCGACTCCATTGAACAAGTGGCCCGCCAGATCAACATCGTCGCACTCAATGCTTCCATTGAAGCCGCCCGGGCTGGCGAGCAAGGGAGAGGCTTTGCCGTGGTGGCAGCAGAGGTGCGCATGCTTGCCCAACGCGCCCTGGACGCTTCTGTGCAAGCGCGTGCCGGGCTGGATTTCACGCCACTGCAAGAGCGGCTGGATGGCTTGAGCAACCGCGCGGCGCAGGAGTCCACCGCGCTGACGGACGCGATAGGCCAAGCTTTGCAGGCACTGCTGGGCAACTTTGACGCCATTGCCGCAGACCTGGCGCACGCCACGCAGCACAACCGCGTGGTGGCCGAAACGCTGCCTGTGCTGGCCCAGCGCGTGCAGACCGTCGAAACTCGCCTGGCACAGGTGGGTGAGCTGGACGAGGCTGCCCGCGCCGCGCTGGAGGCTGACCAGGTGTCCCCTCGTGGGCTTTGGAAGATGCTTGCCGCGCAGCACTTGGACTGGCCCGCCGAGGGCGATGCCGTTCAGACCATTCGCGATCGCGGATGTTTGCGCGTCGCGGTGGAGCCGGGGTTCATCGGCCTGTCGTTCAGGCCGCGTTCGGGCGCACCCATGCGGGGGCTGGATGCCGACTATGCGCGGGCGTTTGCACAACACCTTGGCGTGCAGGTGGAGTTCGTTGAAGCCAACTGGGACCAATGTCTGGGCTTGCCGTACTTTGGCCGCAACTCCCGTGAGAACGCTGTCGATCTGGTCTGGTCGGCGTTGCCCCCAGCGCCTGACTTTGTGGGGCTGGCTTACAGCGAACCCTACACCAGCCACCCCATGGTGCTGGCGCGGCGGCGTGGAGACACCAGCGTGAATGGATTGAGCAGTCTGGAGGGCCGGGTGCTCGGGTGCGGCTACGACCCCGGCGCCTTCGAGGCGCTGGAAGCTGCGGGTGTGCGTTGGCAGGCCAACCGCGACAAGCCCGCAGGCAGGGTGCAACTGGGCAGCCTGATCGCCTACCCCGACCCCAGGCGCATCTACGACGCCGTGGCCGATGGCCGGGTGGATGCGTTCTTCGTGGAGCGCCCCATCTTCCATTGGGCGGCCAACGCCCAGGACAGCCCATGGTCCCGTCGCCTGGAAATCATTCCCAACGGGCTGATCCACGACGTGGTGCCCTACGTGGCAGGGGCCGCCGACACCCCTTGGGGCAGATCCCTGATCGTTGAGGTCAACCACTTTCTGGCGGCATTCCAAGGGACCGCTTCGCAACGTGCCATCGAAAAGCAATGGCAAGGAGTCAATTGAGATGAGCAAGCAAGCCCCCAAGGCCCTGGTTCTGGATTTTGGCGGCGTCATCAGCCGCATGTTGTTCGAGACGCACGAACTGTCTGAACAGGCGCTGGGCCTGCCGCGCGGCACGCTCACATGGCGCGGCCCCTTCGACCCCGCCACCGACCCGCTGTGGCAGGACATGCAGGCCGACAAGCTCAGCGAGCGCGATTACTGGCTCGCTCGCACCCGCGAGGTCGGCCGCCTGCTGGGCGAGGACTGGGACAGGATGGAAACCTTCGTGCAGCGCGCACGCGGCGCCGACGTTGAAGCCGTGATCCGGCCCGAGGCCGTGGCCACCATCCACGCGGCCAAGGCGGCGGGTTGCAAGCTGGCCATCCTGTCCAACGAGCTGGACCTGTTCTACG
This sequence comes from uncultured Macromonas sp., assembly GCA_946481585.1. The sequence continues at coordinate 3,589 of CAMLOF010000241.1, forward strand.
GTGCCGACTTCCGCCAGCGCCTGCCGCTGCTGCAGCTGCTCGACGTCGTGGTGGATGCCACCTACACCGGCATCCTCAAGCCCGACCCGCGTGCCTATGCGCTGGTGACCGAGGCGCTGGGAATGTCCGCTGCCGATTGCGTGTTCGTGGACGACCAGAAGCGCAACGCCGACGGCGGTGTGCGCGCTGGCATGCAGGTGGTGCATTTCGACGTGCTGCGGCCCGCCGAATCGTTTGCCGAAGCGCGCCGTTTGCTGGGCGTCTGAACCGGGTCAGCTGGTGCGCGCCGCCAGCGCCAGTTCACGCGCCAAGCGGTTGTGCCGCTCCAGCAGCGGCTCCAGTTCCACCGTGGTCAGCTGCCCTTGGCGTACCACCACACGTCCGTTGACCAGCGTGTAGGCCGCCGTGGGGCTGGCGCAGAACAGCAAACTGGCCAAGGGGTCGTGCACGGCGGCACCGGCAAAACCCAGCGTGTCCAGGTTGAAGATGGCCAGGTCGGCACACATGCCCGGGGCCAGGTGGCCGATGTCACCTCGGCCCAGCACCTGCGCACCGCCGCGCGTGGCCAGCGCCAGCGCGTCGCGCGCGGTCATCTCGGCCGGGCCCAGGTCGCAACCAAAGAAGGTGCGGCCGCCGCCGCGCACCTCGGGCGGCTGCAGGGCGCGGCCCACGCGGGCCAGCAGCAGGGCCTGGCGTGCCTCGTTCACCATGTGCGCGGCGTCGTTGCTGGCGCTGCCGTCCACGCCCAGGCCCACCGGTACGCCTGTGTTCAGCATGCGGCGCACGGGTGCAATGCCGCTGGCCAGCCGCATGTTGCTGCAGGGGCAGTGCGCCACGCCCGTGCGTGTGGCAGCAAACAGCGATATGCCATCGTCGTCTAGCTTCACGCAGTGCGCGTGCCACACGTCGTCGCCCAGCCAGCCCAGGTCTTGCGCGTACTGGGCGGGCGTGCGGTTGAACTTCTCTCGGCTGTAGGCGATGTCGTGGTCGTTCTCGGCCAGGTGGGTGTGCAGGCGCACGC
>CAMLOF010000242.1 GCA_946481585.1 uncultured Macromonas sp.
TGCGGCAATGGCTGCTTCAGCAGTGGTGAAGTGCCACGGGCCGGTCAATGACCGGCGGCGTGCCTGAGCGCGTCGAGTTCGCGGTGGCGGCGCTGGACGGTCCAGACCTTGCCAAACACGCTGGCCAGCTGTTCCACCAGATACACCGAGCGGTGCTGCCCGCCGGTGCAACCCACGGCCACGGTCACGTAGCTGCGGTGGTCCTGCACCATGCGCGGTAGCCAGTGTTCGAGAAAGGCTGTGATCTGGTCCTGCATGGTCTGCACTTCGGGCTCGGCTCGCAGGTAGGCAGCCACGGGTGCGTCCTGCCCGGTCAGTGCCCTGAGTTCGGGCTCGTAGTGCGGGTTGGGCAGCATGCGCACGTCAAACACGTAGTCGGCATCCATGGGGATGCCGCGTTTGAACGCAAATGACTCGAACACCAGCGTGAGCGTGGCCGGCGCCCGGTGCAGAAGGGCCTTGACCTCGCTGCGCAGGTGAGACGCCTTGAGCTGGCTGGTGTCCAGCACCTGCGCCAGCTCGCGCAGTTCACCCAACATCTCACGTTCCAGCTCAATCGCGTCCACCAGGGCGCGCCGCTGGTCGGTGGTGTCTTTCAGGGAAAGCGGATGCATGCGCCGCGTCTCGGAAAAACGCCGGACCAGGGTGTCGGTGGTGGTGTCCAGGAACAGCACGGTCAGCGCCTGGCCTTGTTCACGGATGCGCTGCAACCGTTCCGGCAAGCCGGGCAGGGACTTGGCGCTGCGCACGTCGATGGCGACGGCCACGCGCTCGGCGCGGTGCTCCTGCTCGACGGCGATGAAGGCTTCAAGCAGTTCTGGCGGCAGGTTGTCCACACAGTAGAACCCCGCGTCTTCCAGCGCGTGCAGGGCCACCGACTTGCCGGAACCCGACATGCCAGTGATGACGACCAACTGCATGTTCGGCAAGGGCGGGGTGTTCATGCCTGCAACATCTCGCGTGCGTGGGCGAGTGAAGTGTCGGACAGTCGGTCGCCGCCGAGCATGCGTGCCAGTTCGCGCACGCGACCATCCGTGTCGATGATGCGTACCTCGCTGGCGGTGCCTTGCGCATCTTGCTGTTTGGAGACGAGCAGGTGGTGGTCGGCGCAGGCGGCCACTTGCGGCAGGTGCGTCACGGCCAGCACCTGGCGGTCGCGGCCCAGCTGGCGCATCAACTGCCCCACGGTCTGGGCCACGGCACCGCCAATGCCGCTGTCCACCTCGTCGAAGATGAGGGTGGGAGCCTGCCCCAGCTGGCTGGTGGTGACGGAGATGGCCAGTGCGATGCGCGAGAGTTCGCCGCCCGAGGCCACCTTGCCCACCGGGCGGGGCGTGGTGCCGGGGTGGCCTGCAACCAGGAATTCGATGTTTTCCAGGCCGTGGGCCTGGGGTTCGTCCAGCGGCAGCAGCCGCACTTCAAAGCGGCCGCCCGCCATGCCCAGGCCCTGCATGGCTTCGGTGATGGCCTTGGACAGACGCTGTGCGGCAGCAGAACGGTTCTTGCTGACTTGCTTGGCCGCACGCACCAGTGCCTGGTGAGCAGCACGTTCGCTTTGCTGAAGCGCATCAAGATCGGCGCTGCGTTCCAGTTCCGCCAGGGACTGCTTCCATTCGGCCAGACGCTGCGGCAGCTCTTCGGGCGCACAGCGGTAACGTCTTGACAGTGACAGCCACTGCCCGAGACGCTGGTCCAGTGCTTCCAGGGCAGCAGGGTCCACCTCGGTGTGGTTCGCGTGGTGTTGCAGGTCGTGGCAGGCGTCTTCCAGCTGCGCGAGAGCGCCTTGAAGCACCTCGGCCAGTTCGCCGTAGCGCGGCTCGATGTGCTGCTGTTCCTGCAGCGCCTGAATGGCGCGGCTCACCAGGCCGGTGGCGCCAGGCTCGCCTTCATCAAGCGCGTGCAGGGCGCTCTGCGCGGCGTCAATCAGGCCTTGCGCGTGGGCCAGGCGACCGTGCTGCAGGTTGAGTTCTTCCCACTCGCCGGGCTGTGGCGCCAGCTTGTCCAGTTCGCCGATCTGCCACTGCAGGCGTTCGCGCTCCTGCTGAAGCGTGGCTTGGCGGGCGCGGGCGTCTTCCAGCGAGCGCAGGCTGTCGCGCCAGGTGTTCCAGAGGTTGCGCAACTCGGTTGTGGTGATCTGGGCGTAATCGTCCAGCAGCTGGCGCACCGCGTCGGGCCGCGTGAGGCTCTGCCAAGCGTGCTGGCCGTGGATGTCCACCAATTCGTCGGCCAGTGCCTTGAGTTGACCCGCCGTGGCTGTGCTGCCGTTGATCCATGCGCGGCTGCGGCCCTGGGTGTCTATGCTGCGGCGCAGGAGCAGCGGCTCGCCTTCTTCGGCGGCAAAACCGTTGTCGTCCAGCCAGCGGCGCACAGGGTCACTCGCCAGGAATTCGGCGCTGATTTCGCAGCGCTGGGCGCCTTCGCGCACCACACCGGCATCGCCACGCGCACCCAGCACCAGTTGCAAAGCGTCAATCAAAATGGACTTGCCCGCGCCGGTTTCACCCGTCAGCACGGTGAAGCCGTTTTCCAGGTCAAGGTCCAGGCTGCGCACGATCACGAAATCGCGCAGCACCATGCGCTGCAGGCTCACGTCACCACTCCTTCATTCCAGTGCAGTTTTTTGCGCAAGGTGTCGAAATAACTCCAGCCCACCGGGTGCAGCAGGCGCAGCTTGTGAGCGGACCGCCGCACAGTGATGCGGTCACGGTGCAGCAGGCTGGTGAATGTCTGCATGTCGAAGTGCGCACTGGCATCGCGCCCGGCCACCACTTCCACGGCAATTTCGCCGGTGGAGGGCAGCACGATCGGGCGGTTGGACAGCGTGTGCGGCGCAATGGGCACCATCACCCAGCCGTCGATGGCGGGGTGCAGCAGCGGGCCGCCAGCCGACAGCGCATAGGCCGTGGAGCCGGTGGACGAGGCAATGATGAGGCCGTCGGCGCGCTGGTTGGCCACAAAGTGCCCGTCCACCTCCACGCGCAACTCCACCATGCTCGGCGCACCGCCACGGTTGACCACCACGTCGTTCATGGCAATGGTCTCGAACACGCAATGGCCGTCGCGCCAGACGCCTGCCTGCATCAGCGCGCGCTGGTCTTCCTCGTATTCGCCGCGCAGCATGGGTGCCAGCAGCGTTTCGAATGTATTGAAGGGGATGTCGGTGATGAAGCCCAGGCGGCCCTGGTTGATGCCCACCAGCGGCACGTTGTAGCGCGCGAGCTGGCGGCCTATGCCCAGCATGGTGCCGTCGCCACCCATCACCAGCGCCATATCGCACTGGGCGCCAATGCCTTCCACATCAAGCACATGGTATTGGGTCAACCCGGTGTTGAGGGCCGTGTCATGTTCGATGACGACGTCGCAGCCTTGGTCGTGCAGGAAGTGGGCAATGCGTTCCAGGGCATCTTTCGAGCCCACGGCGTTGTATTTGCCCACTATGGCGACATGTTTGAACATGGTTAAATTACAGCATAAGCTTTTTACAATGACCTGATGTTAGACGACCGCGCCAAGCTGCTGCTCAAGACGTTGGTGGAGCGCTACATTGCCGACGGGCAACCGGTCGGCTCCCGCACGCTTTCCAAGGCGGCCGGGTTGGAGTTGTCGCCCGCCACCATTCGCAACGTGATGAGCGACCTGGAGGACCTGGGCCTCATCGCCAGCCCGCACACGTCTGCGGGCCGCATACCCACGGCACGCGGCTACCGTCTGTTCGTGGACACCATGCTCACCGTGCGGCGCGAGGAAATATCCGCGCTGGAGCGTCTGCCTGCGCCCAGCCTGGCCGCCGACCAGCCGCGTCAGGTCATCAGCCAGGCCGCGCAGATGCTGTCCAGCCTGTCGCAGTTCGTGGGGGTGGTGATGGCGCCCCGCCGGCCCACGGTGTTCCGGCACATCGAGTTCCTGAACCTGTCGGACAGGCGGGTGCTGGTGATTCTGGTCTCGCCCGAGGGCGACGTGCAGAACCGCGTCATCCATACTGAAGCCACCTTCACGCAGTCGCAACTTCAGGAGGCGGCCAACTTCCTCAACGCGCACTATTCAGGTTTGACCATTGACCAGGTTCGTGAACGGCTGCGCACCGAGGTGGAGGCGCTGCGGGGAGAGATCGCCAGCCTGATGGTCAAGGCGGTGGACGTGAGTTCGCAAGCCATCGAGACGCAGGACGAGGTGGTGGTGGCGGGGGAGCGCAATTTGCTTTCCGTCAGCGAGTTCTCGCACGACATGGGCAACCTGCGCAAGATGTTCGACCTGTTCGAACACAAGACGCAGCTCATGCGACTGCTGGAAGTCTCCAACCAGGCCGAGGGTGTGCGCATCTTCATCGGCGGTGAAAGCCAGGTGGTGCCCTACGAAGAACTGTCGGTGGTGAGTGCCCCATACGAAGTGGACGGCAAGGTGGTGGGCACGTTGGGTGTGATCGGCCCGCAGCGCATGCCGTATGACCGAATGATCCAGATCGTGGACATCACCTCCAAGCTGGTGAGCAACGCACTGAGCCAGCAGCGCTGAAACCGCACTTGCGGCGGCTACAATCTCGGGCTTGGTCAGGGCCGTTAGCTCAGTTGGTCAGAGCAGAGGACTCATAATCCTTTGGTCGTTGGT
>CAMLOF010000243.1 GCA_946481585.1 uncultured Macromonas sp.
GCCCAGTTGAGCGCGGCTTCCACCGGGGTGGTGGTGGTGTCGATGTCGTTGCCGTACAGGCACAGGCCTGCTTCCAGGCGCAGGGAGTTGCGCGCGCCCAGGCCGATGGGCTGGACTTCGGGTTGTGCCAGCAGGGCGCGGGCCAGCGCCTCGGCGTGTTCGGCGGGCACCGAGATCTCGAAGCCGTCTTCGCCGGTGTAGCCGCTGCGCGTCACGTACAGGCTGGCACCGTTCCACTGGTGCGCGGCACCGGTCATGAACACGAGCTTTTCCACGCCGGGCAGCAGGCGTTGCAGTGCGTTCACGGCTTGCGGGCCTTGCAGGGCCAGCAGGGCACGTTCCGGCATGGGGATGACCTGGCAGCGCTGGCCGATGCGGGCCTGGATATGGGCGATGTCGCCGACCTTGCAGGCACCGTTGACGATCACGAAGATGTCGTCGCCCCTGTTGACGAACATCAGGTCGTCGATGATGCCGCCTTCGTCGTTGAGGAGCAGGCCATAGCGCTGCTTGTTCACGCCCAGGCCGATCACGTCCACGGGCATGAGGGACTCGAACGCCGCAGCGGCGTCGGGGCCGACCAGGCGCAACTGGCCCATGTGCGACACGTCGAACAAGCCGGCAGCCGTGCGGGTGTGCAGGTGCTCGGCCATCAGCCCGGCGGGGTACTGCACAGGCATGCTGTAGCCCGCGAAAGGCACCATGCGCGCGCCCAATTCAATGTGCAGGGCGTTCAGCGGTGTCTGAAGCAGGGTGGCGGACGTGTCGGGGCTGGTCATGTGCGGACTCCATGGGGGCATGAAACAACCGTGGCATCCATCACCACGGCATCTAGCCCCCGCTGTCCGCTTTACCTGAGAGATTCACCATCCGTTGCGGGTGGCTTGCTCCTTCGGTGGGCCGCATCGTGTGCGGCCTCTCTCCAGTGGGGATGCGCAGTCAAACCCCTCGGGGCTGACGGCGTTTGCCAGTCCTTTTGCCTGAGCGTTCAGACCACCGCGATCAGCGGTCCTGCGCCTTCGGCGGCTTCCTCGGGGGGAAGCGCTCTCCTGACCGGCGGGATTCTAACCTACAGCATGGTGATTGACGTTTGGTAGACTGCTGGGTTGCCCAGAGTCTCGTGTGCCGCATCCACAAGCATAAGAAAGGTGCCCCGTGTCTGACACCAAGCCGCTACTCATGATCGTTGACGACAGCCGCATGTCACGCATGCTGATCAAGGCTATCGTTGTTGCGCAGCGCCCTGAGTGGCGCATCGTCGAAGCCGCATCCGGTGATGAGGCGATCGCGCGAGTGGATGAGGAGGCGCCGGACTACATCACCATGGATGTGAACATGCCGGGCACCAATGGTCTGGAAGCCGCCGAACGAATTCTGGAGAAGCATCCAGGTATACGCATTGCCGTGTGCACGGCCAACGTGCAGGAGCGCATGCGCGACGCAGCAGCTCGTGCAGGTCTGTTTTTCGTGGGCAAGCCCATCACCGAGGCCACGGTGGCGCCTGCACTTGCCTTCTTCGGGAAGTGAACATGGTTGACGTCAGCGAACTCAAGCGCGACGCGCTCCTGGAAATTTTCAACATCGGGGTGGGGCGGGCTGCGTCCAGCCTGAGCATGATCGTGGGCGACGAGGTGTTGCTTTCTGCACCGAGTCTGAGCCTGTGTTCGCCCAACGAAGCGGCCGTGGCGCTGTCTGGAAAGCCGCTCACCAAGTTCAGCACGGTATCGCAGCAGTTCTCCGGCCCGTTCGAGGCACAGGCCATGCTGGTGTTCCCCGAGGCCAACGCGCTGGAGATCGTCGGCTTGATGATGGGCGGCACCAACCTCAGCGCCGAGGAGCTTTCAGAGTACGAACAGGAGGCGATGTGCGAGATTGGCAACATCATCCTGAACTCCAGCATGAGCGTGCTGGCCGATATGTTTGCAGTGCAGTTCGACAGCACGCTGCCGGTGCACCGCTTCGGTGATTCGCAGGCTGCACTGGTACTGGATGGCGACCCAGAGCAAGTGGTGCTGCTGCTGCAGGTGGACCTCAAAATCAGCCAGAAATGCATCCACGGACAGATCGTGTTCCTGTTGAGCGTGTCGTCCTTGAGCACCTTGCTCGAACTGGTGGAGACATACATGGCGCGCATGGGGCTGTCTTGAGGTCTTTGCGATGATTTCCAGATTTGCCAACGCCCTGGAGCTGGGCATTGTGGGGCTGGATGCGCAGGGCCGTGTGCGCATGTGGAACCGGTGGATGGCCGAGCGGTCGGGGCGGTCGCGTGAAGAGGTGTTGGGGCTGGCGCTGAAGGACGTTTTCCCGGAAGCAGCCAACAGCCGACTCGAACACGCCATTGATCTGGCCACCAGGCAGCGTTTGCCAGCTCTCCTGTCACCGGCGCTCAGCCGTGTGCGCCTGGCGCTGTATCACCGTCCTCAGGATCGCGCATTCGATCGCCGCATGGTTCACCTCATACACGTGGTGCCCTACGAAGACGACGAGGACAGCCAGGGGTGTTTGTTGCAGATCACGGACGTGACCATGAGCGCGCACCGCGAGCAGGTGTTGCGTAACAAGGAGCACCAACTGCGCAACGCCGCGCGCATCGCGCAGTTGGGAACGTGGGAGTGGGATCTGGAAGAGGGCTCGTCGGTATGGTCTGACGAGCTGTACCGCATTCTGGGTCTTTCGCGTCAGACGCACCCTCCGGGTGATTGGGCTTTTCTCTCGCTTGTTCACCCGCAAGAACGTGATCAGATGGCCGAGGCCGTGGAGCAGGCGGCGCAGGGCGGCGCGGACGTGGAGTGCGACTGCACACTGGTCTTGGCAGATGGTTCGCACAAGCATGTGCACTTTCAGGCAGAAGTGTCGCGCGACACAGAGGGCCGTGCAGTGAGCCTGCTTTGCACCGTGCAGGACATTTCCGAGCGCAAGCGCATGGAGGCAGAACTGCGCGAACTGGCTGCGACCGATGCACTGACGGGTTTGCCCAATCGCCGCCATTTCATGCTGCAGCTGGGCAGCGAACTGGCGCGTGTGCAGCGCCAGCCCAGCCTGAAGTCGGCCCTGCTGATGTTGGACCTGGACCACTTCAAGCTGGTCAATGACAACTACGGCCACGGCGTAGGTGATGCCGTGCTGCGGCATTTTGCGGAACTCGCGGGCAACGAGATGCGCAAGGTGGATACCTTGGGCAGGTTGGGTGGGGAGGAATTTGCCATTCTGCTGCCAGATACCGACCTGCCAGGCGCCCAGTTTGTGGCAGAACGCCTGCGGCAACGCGTCGAGTCATCGGCGTTCTTGTCGAAGGGGCAGCCTGTCGCACTGACCGTCAGTGTCGGCATTGGGTTGATCGATCCTGCGGATCACAGTGTCGAGGCGGTGTTGGCGCGTTGCGACCAAGCCCTCTATGTTGCAAAACGCAAGGGACGAAACCGGGTTGAGCTGAACGAGCGCCCGGCGGGCTGATTCGTCGCCGCGTCTTGCGGTATCGTCTAGGCGGGCTGCCAGTTTGGGCGGCACACCCGGAGATCTGGGCATGATGCGACACGACGAATCTGCCGGCCACTACCTGGTGGCCGCTGTGCCACGGGCAGTTGCCGGACAGACCACTGGTCAGGTACTGGCCGATCTGCTGGCACGGACGTACGACTGTGTGGACATTGTTTGCGTTGTCGATGACGCTGGGCGACTGATGGGGGTAGTGACCCTTTCAGACTTGCTCGCGCTGCCGCGCGACGCCGCCGTGACGCGGGCCATGAGCACGCGGTTTCCGAAGGTTTACAGCGATACCGATCAGGAGCGGGTGGCTTCGCTGGCATTGGATCACGTGTTGAGCGCAGTGCCGGTCCTGGACGAGCGAGAGCGGCTGCTGGGCGTGGTGCCATCGTCTGCGCTGCTGCGCATCTTGAGGCGCGAGCACGTGGAGGACATTCACCGTTTTGCCGGTATCAGCCGTGAAGCCATGCAGGCGCGTGAGGCCATAGAGGCGCCACCGTTGCGGCGTCTGCGGCACCGCCTGCCTTGGTTGTTATTGGGTTTGCTGGGCAGCAGCCTGGCCACGATTGTGGTTGCGAGGTTCGAGGCACTGCTTTCTTCTGCCCCGGCGATTGCATTCTTTGTTCCTGGTCTGGTTTACCTGGCTGATGCCATCGGTACGCAGACTGAGGCGGTGGCTGTGCGTGGTTTGTCCTTGAGCCACTCTCGCCTGTCTGCGCTGGTGGGTGGCGAGGTGCGCACGGGGATCCTTATCGGTCTGGTGCTTGGGGGGTTGACCCTTCCAGGGGTCTGGTTTGCCTTCGGTGATCTGCGGCTCGCCATTGCCGTGGCCGGAGCGCTGGTGGTAGCTGGCGGTATAGCCACTACCATTGGGCTGGTGTTGCCCTGGCTTCTGGGCCGCATGGGCAGCGACCCCGCCTATGGCAGTGGACCGCTGGCCACGATCATCCAGGACTTGCTGAGCTTGGTGGTTTACTTTGGCATCGTGAGTGCGGTGCTGGCCTGAACGGCCAAGCCGCGTCACATGCCCGCGTAGTTCGGCCCGCCGCCGCCTTCAGGCGTGACCCACACGATGTTCTGCGTCGGGTCCTTGATGTCGCAGGTCTTGCAGT
>CAMLOF010000244.1 GCA_946481585.1 uncultured Macromonas sp.
GGACGAGCCGGTGACGCCGCCAAGAACAAATCCAAGCATTGAGTAAATTTACTCAGTCTTGGAAAACGCCCCCCGCCGCCTCGCGCCGCCCCGCCTCCCACCCCAGCAGCGCCAGCTTGCGCTCCGCGCCCCAGCGGTACTGGCCGGTGTCGCCGCTTTCGCGGATGATGCGGTGGCAAGGGATGAGAAAACCGATGGTGTTGGCCGCCACCGCGCTGCCCACGGCCCGGCTGGCACGCGGCTGGCCGATGCGCCCCGCCAGCTGCTGGTACGACAGCACCTGGCCGAATTCGGTATGGATGAGCGCCTCCCACACCTTGATCTGGAAGTTGGTGCCGCGCAGCACCAGGTGCACCGTGCCGCGCGTGGGCGTGGCCGGAAAAATCTGCTGCAGCCAGCGCTCGGCCCCGGCGTCGTCACGCGCCAGCGTGGCGCGGGGCCAGAGCGCAGCCAGTTCGGCGGCCATGGCCTCGTCGCCGTCCGTGCAAAAGGCGAAGTGGCACACGCCGCGCGGCGTCCAGGCCACCAGCGCGCGCCCAAAGGGTGACGGCGCAAAGCCGTGGCCCAGCGTCAGGCCCAGGCCGCCCAGCTTGTATTCACCCGGTGTCATGGCCTCGCAGCTCACCATCAGTTCGTGCAGGCGGCTGGGGCTGCTCAGGCCCAGGCTGTCGGCCACGCTCAGGTTGTCGGCACTTGGGTTGTCGACGTTTTGCGCCAGCAGGCGCTTGGCGTGTTCCTTGGTCAGGTACTGCAAAAAGCGCTTGGGCGATATGCCCGCCCATTCGGCAAAGGTACGCTGCAGGTGCCACGGGCTTACGTGCACAGCCTGGGCAATGTCTTCCAGCGTGGGTTGTGCCCCCGCGTGTTCGCGGATGTAAGCAATGGCACGGGCAACAAGTGCAAACTGGCGGTCGGGGGTAGGCGGTGTCATGGCAAGGCAGGCGGGATGTTGCGCCAACAATAGCCGGGCCGAACCGGGCGGGCAATCCGCTTCTTGCGCAAATGCTGGCGGCGTCGCGCTTCAGCTGCAAACCTGGTTGCGCCCGCCCGCCTTTGCCCGGTACAGCGCCTCGTCTGCCCGGTGCAGCGGCACGTCAATGTCGTCTTCACCGTCGGCCCACTGCGCCAGGCCGATCGATACCGTGAACCTGATGAGACGGCCATCGCCAAGCTCCACGACGGTTGCTTCCATGCCCGCGCGCACGCGCTCGGCCACCAATCGCGCGCCTTCCAGCGGGGTCTCTGGCATCAGCACCACAAATTCCTCACCCCCCAGGCGCGCAGGTGTGTCCACTTCGCGCAGCAAGTCGCTCAACACACGGCTCAGGCGGCGCAGCACCTCGTCGCCGCCAGCGTGGCCGTACTGGTCGTTGATCTTCTTGAAGAAGTCCACGTCCAGCAGCATCAGCGAAAACGCCTTGCCCGAGCGCTTGGCGCGCGCCACCTCCTGCTGGGCACGTTCGTAGAAGTCCCGCCGGTTGCTCAGCGAGGTGAGCACATCTGTGCGCGCCAAACGCTCCAGTTGTGCCTCGTTCATCTTCTGCTCGGTGTTGTCGAACACCGTGGTGCGGCTGGCCAGGAAGTTGCCCTGCGCGTCGCGGATAGCGGTGGCACTGATGAGGATGGGCATGGGGGAGCCCGTTCCCTTGATCAGCTCCATCTCCAGATCCCTGATGTAGCCGTCGCGAGCGAACTCGGGAAACCGCTCCCGGAAAACCTGCTGACTCTGCTCGCTCAAAAAATCGGAATAGGGTCGCCCCAACACCTCTTCCAACGATCGCCCCAGCCACCCAAGCTCCGTCTGGTTCATGCGCACGATGCGCCCTTCTTTGTCCAGCGAGTGGTAGCCACACGGGGCATGGTCGTAAAGGTCGCGAACCTCGTCCCGCTGGCTCTGGGCCTCCCCCAGGTCCGTACGCGCGGCGGCCTCGGTGCGCTTGGCGTCGCGGTAGCGCTGGAACATGTCAAAGAGTTCTCTGATGCGTATGGGGCTGTCATCCTGCGTACCTGCAAGCCCGAACGCCATGGCGCTGGACACCTGCTGCATCTGCCGCACAACGTATCCGGCAAACACGCTGGCAGCCAGCACGGCCAGCCCCAGCCACAGCGCGCTCAAGCCCCCCACGTGCCACAGCATTTCATGCACTGGCGCGTTCAGCACAGCCTGCGGCACCGCCACCCCCATGTACCAGTCCAGGCCGTAAATGGGCCGCACCTTGTTCAGTGTTGGCGTGCCCTCGAGCGTGGAGCCAGGGAACACGCCCGTGTTGCCTTGGATGATCGCAACCCGGAAGGACTGGCTGGCCTTCCCACCCACAAAACGTTCGGGGTCCAGGCTGCGTGCCACGATGTTGCCATTGCGGTCGGCAATGCCCGCAATCCACCCAGAGGGCAGCTGGTCTGCGGCGATGATCCGATTGAAATACTGCACCGTGAGTATTGCGCGCAACGCAAGCGTGGCCTGCCCGCCCTGGATGATGGGCACCGTGACCGCCACCACCTTGATGGGGCTGACCGGGGAATTGAACGCCCCGGATACGTTGGGCGTCTGCGTGCGCAGTGCTTCCTGGATCAACTCGGGCGCCTGCGCCTGCATTGGCGGCGCGCCCAGCGGTGCGGAAGTCAGGAAAAGAATGCGGCCATCGCCATCTACCAGCGTGATGGCCCGGATGTCACGGTCGCGCTCAACAATGCGGCGGGCATGGGCGTAAAGCCGGGGCATGTCCTGCGCAAGCGCCGCGTCAGACTCCGCCAGGGCCACGACCGTGCCCACCGCTGCCTTGAGCTCCTCGGCCACCGACTGCGCCAGCTCGTCGGAACGCGTTTCCAGCTGCTGAACCACGACGCGCTGCTGAAAGTCCTTGTACTCCCACACCACCGACAACGAAAACACGAGCACCGGCAGGGTGGCCAGAAGAGACAACCCGAACAACCAGGTGCGAAGGCTCAAGCGCAGGGTTTTCACGCGTGGGGACAGCTGATGTGTTTTGTGAATGATGCCTTGATTGTCGTCGCAGATAAAGCACATTTTCCAGATGCATCGGCGGGCATTTGGGCGCCACGCTTTCGGAAAAATCAGAAACACAGTTCCGCAAAGGCTGATTGTCAGGAAAAGCCTCAAGGTTGAGCATTACGCCTCATCACCAACCGAAACTTCCTGGACCAAGCATGGACACCCTCATCACCCTGCTTCAAACGCCCTTCCTGGGCACGGCCACATGGATATGGCTGCTCTTCATTGGCATCGTCATCGGCCTGCTGGCCTTTGACCTGGGCGTGCTGCACAAGGACGGCGATCACGAGATCGGCGTTCGCGAGAGCCTGTTGCTGTCCGCGGGCTACATCACCGCAGCCGTGCTCTTCGGCGCATGGGTGTGGTGGTACCTGGGCCCGGTCAGCGGCATGGACTACTACACCGGCTTCATGATCGAAAAGTCGCTGTCCATGGACAACGTCTTCGTCATCGCGCTCATCTTCAGCTTCTTTGCCATACCGCGCAAATACCAGCACCGCGTGCTGTTCTGGGGCATTCTGGGCGTGATCGTGCTGCGCGCCATCATGATCGGCCTGGGCGCTGCGCTCATCAGCCAGTTCAGCTGGATCCTGTACGTGTTCGGCGGCTTCCTGGTGCTCACCGGCATCAAGATGTGGTTTGCTGGTGACCACGGGCCGGACATTGCCAACAACCCCCTGCTCAACTTCCTGCGCCGCCACATGCGGGTGACCGACGACCTGCGCGGCAACGCCTTCACCGTGGTGGAGCCCCACCCCGCCAACGGACGCCCGGTGCGCTGGGCCACGCCGCTGCTGCTGGCGCTCATCATGGTGGAAGCTGCCGACCTGGTGTTTGCCGTGGACTCGGTGCCTGCCATCTTCTCCATCACCACCGACCCCTTCATCGTCTACACCAGCAACATCTTCGCCATCCTGGGTCTGCGCGCTCTGTACTTCGCCCTGGCCGCCATGATCCACCGCTTCTATTACCTGAAGTACGCCTTGGCTCTGGTGCTGGTGTTCATCGGCGGCAAGATCTTCTTGCACGACATAGTGGGTAAAGTCCCGGCCGTGATCTCGCTGTCCGTCACCTTCGGGCTGATTGCCGGTGGCGTGCTGTACTCGCTGTGGAAGACGCGTAAGGAAGCCGAAGGAACACCTTCCAGCGAAGCGGCCCGCTAAGCACACAGCCAGCCGCTGGCTGGCATCCCCCCCGGAACGGGCTGCGCATCACGCAGCCCGTTTGTCCACCACCACCAGCACGTCACCATGCGACTCAGACAGCACATGTTTGGTCACGCTGCCTAGCAAAAGCTCCTCGGTCACGTGCGTGCCATGTTTGCCCATGACGATGAGGTCGCATGCAGCACGCTTTTCGTTGTCCAGGATATGTGCAGCAGCGTTGCCGTGCTCCACGACCGGCACGTAGTGGTCACGGCTCAGCCCCACCTTTGTGGCAAGCGCATGCAGGTCGCGGATGGCGCGCTCACGCGCTTCGGCACGGTAGCGGTGAATTTCGTCTTCAGACACACCGGCGTACTGCAACACGCCCTCAAATGGCACGTCGAACACATTGAGCAGCACGATCTGGGCAGAGGG
>CAMLOF010000245.1 GCA_946481585.1 uncultured Macromonas sp.
TGCGGCACGATGTAGTTCACGTAGTCGGGCATGCGGCGCAGGATGGTGTCCACCACTGCTTCCTGGCTGTAGCCGCGCTGGGTCTTGTCGCGAATGAGCTTCTGTATCCACTCCAGGTTGATGGAGGGCACCACGCCGATGAGCAGGTCGGGGTACTGCGCGATGTTGACCGTGTCGGTCTTGACCGCGCCGTGCAGGCCTTCGTAGAAGAGCATGTCGGTGCCCGTGGGAATGTCTTGCCACGGGGTGAAGGTGCCGGGCTCCTGGCCGTAGGGCGCGGCCTCTTCGGCGTTGTGCAGGTACTTGCGGCACTTGCCGGTGCCGTCGGTGGCGTACTGGCGGAACAGGGCTTCAATGTCTTCGAACAGGTTGCCTTCGGCCCCGAAGTGGCTGAAGTGGCGGTTGCCCTGGGCCTCTTCGTCGGCCATGCGCGCCTTCATGGCCTTGCGGTCGAAGCGGTGGAAGCTGTCACCTTCGATGACGGCGGCCTTCACCTCTTCACGGCGGAAGATGTTCTGGAACGTGCGCGTCACCGTGGAGGTGCCCGCGCCGGACGAGCCGGTGATGGCGATGATGGGGTGGCGTTCGGACATGGCGGTCTCCGGAGTTTTGAAAGAGGTTCAGACCGCGCAGTCGCGGAACAGGCTGCGTTCGGCAAAGAGCGGTGCGTCGTCCTTCACGGCCACGGGTTCGGCGTGGTAGCGCTCGATGCGCTCCACCTCGTTGCGGGAGCCAAACACCAGCCCGATGCGCTGGTGCAGCCCCTTGGGTTGCACGCCCAGCATGGGTTCGCGCCCGGTGCTGGCGCGGCCGCCTGCCTGTTCCATCACCATGGCAATGGGGTTGGCTTCGTAGAGCAGGCGCAGGCGGCCGGGCTTGCTCAGGTCTTTCGTGTCACGCGGGTACAGAAACACCCCACCACGCATGAGGATGCGGTGCGCCTCCGCCACCATCGACGCGATCCAGCGCATGTTGAAGTCCTTGCCGCGCGGGCCCGAACGGCCTGCCAGGCACTCGTCCACGTAGCGCTTCACGGGCGCTTCCCAGAAGCGGCTGTTCGACGCGTTGATGGCGAACTCCTGCGTGTCGGGCGGTATCTGGATGCTCTGGTGCGTGAGCTTGAATTCGCCCAGGTTGGGGTCGAGCGTGAAGCCGTGCACACCCGTGCCCACCGTCAGCACCAGCATGGTGGTGGGGCCGTACAGCGCGTAACCGGCGGCCATCTGCTTCACGCCGGGCTGCAAGAAGTCCTCGGCCGTCACGTCGCGCCCGCTGTCTATCACCTCCTGCGGCGCCCGCAGGATGGAAAAGATGCTGCCCACCGACACGTTCACGTCGATGTTGCTGGAGCCGTCCAGCGGGTCGAACACCAGCAGGTACTTGCCGCGCGGAAAGCGCACGGGAATGTTGTAGGGCTCGTCCATCTCCTCGCTGGCCATGCCTGCCAGGTGGCCGCCCCATTCGTTGGCGCGCATGAACATCTCGTTGCTGATCACGTCGAGTTTCTTCTGCGTTTCGCCCTGCACGTTGACGCTTTCGCCCCCGCCGTGGTTGCCCAGCACGTCGCCCAAGGCGCCAAAGGCCACTGAGCGCGCAATGGCCTTGCAGGCCAGCGCCACGTCAAGAATGAGCGCGTTGAAGTCGCCGCTGGCTTCGGGGAAGCGGCGGCGTTCCTCAATGAGGAACTGCGTGAGGGTGGAGCGTTGCGACAGAGGCATGGGAAAGGTCCTTGGAGATGCTGAAAATCGTTTCGCGGCGCGTCAGCCCCGCTCGGCCAGCCACTGGCGCAGGTCGGCCAAGGTCACGCCGTGCAGGCTGGGCAGCACGCGCAGTGCGCCGTCGAAGTTGTGGTGGGCGGTAAAGCCGTTGGGCGTGATGACCGTGGCCAGCCCCGCCCCCGTGGCGGCGCGCAGGCCGTTGGCCGAATCCTCGAACGCCACGCAGGCGCTGGCAGGCAGGCCCAGGCGCTGCAGCGTCTGCTGGTAAACCTGCGGGTGCGGCTTCTTGCGCGGCGCGGTGGAGGCGTCTTCCACCACGGTGAAGTAACGCATCCAGTCCGGCCCAATGGCGGCGCGCAGCAGCGCCGCAATGTTCACGGGCGACGTGGTGGTGGCAATGGCCAGGCGCAGCCCGGCGTCACTGGCAGCGGCCAACAGGTCCAACACGCCGGGGCGCAGTTGCACCGCGCCGTCGCGCACGGCCTCTTCGTAAGCCGCCGTCTTGATGGCATGCAGGCGGTCCACCTCGGCCTGCAGCGCACTGCCACTGCCTATGTCCTTCAGGCCCGGCTGCACCTGCTGCCAGTGGTGCAGGATGCGCTCCTTGCCGCCAGACACCTCCAGCAACTCGGTGTAATGCGGCACGTCCCAGGCCCAGCCCATGCCCTGGGCAGCGAACGCGTGGTTGAACGCGGCCAGGTGCGCCAGCTCGGTATCGGCCAGCGTGCCGTCCACGTCAAAAATCAGTGCTGCCAACATGGTGTCGTCTCCAGGGGCGGCCGGGGGCCGTCTTGTTGGACAACTATAAGAAAAGCCTTAAATAAGGTAAATTCACAATAACTTCAGTTTCGATTAAGCAATTACTTAATGAAGAACGCCACCTTCCGCCAGCTGCGTGTGTTCAACGAGGTGGCGCGCCACCTGAGCTTTGCGCGCGCCGCCGAGGTGCTGCACCTCACCCCCCCGGCCGTGACCATGCAGGTCAAGGAGCTGGAAGGCCACGTGGGCCTGCCCTTGTTCGAGCGCAGCGGCCGCCAGATCAGCCTGACCACCGCTGGCGAATACATGCTGGTCCACGCCCGCAAGATGCTGGCCACGCTGAAGGACGCCGAAGACACCGCCGCGCGGCTCAAACGCATTGAAGTGGGCCGCCTGACCATAGGCATGGTGAGCACGGCCAAGTACTTTCTGCCCCGGCTGCTGGCCGAATTCCAGCAAGAGCACGAGGGCGTGGAAATACGCCTGGCCGTGGGCAACCGCGAACAGCTGGTGAAGATGCTGCACGGCAACGAGGTGGACATTGCCATCATGGGCCGCCCGCCCACCGAACTGGCCACCCGCGCCGAACCCTTTGCCGCGCACCCCCACGTGTTCGTGGCGCCCACCGACCACCCCCTGCTGAAGGTGGGCCACCCCACCGTGGAGGCCATGCGGCCCTACGGCTTCATCTTGCGCGAACGCGGCTCGGGCACCCGCGCCGCCATGGAGGTGTTCCTGGAACAGTCGCGCATGGAGCCGCGCGTGGTGATGGAAATGTCCAGCAACGAAACCATCAAGCAGGCCGTGATGGCGGGCATGGGCATCAGCTTCCTGTCGCTGCACACCATAGGGCTGGAGCTGGAACACCGCCTGATTGCCACGCTGGACGTGGAAGGCGCCCCCGTGGTGCGCGCGTGGAACGTGGTGCACACGCTGTCCAAGCTGCTGTCACCGGCGGCAGAGGCTTTCCGCTACTTCATGCTGGAGCGGGCAGAAAGCTACCTGGCCGAAAAGTACGGCAGGCTGTTG
This sequence comes from uncultured Macromonas sp., assembly GCA_946481585.1. The sequence continues at coordinate 3,507 of CAMLOF010000245.1, forward strand.
AAGTTGCCACAGGGGTAAAGGGCCGCAGCCCTCAACGCGTCAGCGTCAGCAGAATGTCGGCGTACCAGGCGCAGTTCAGGCCCAGCGACTCGTCCTGCACCCGGTCGCGGTTGCCCATGTCCATGCGTGCCGAATGCACGCCCAGCAGCCACCAGGGCATGCGGTCCGGCGCCCCAGTGCCTGCGGGTTTTCTCATCACCACAGGCGCGCCGCTGGTGCCTCGGTGGGTTCGGGCATCCGTCAGAAAGAACCCCCGCCCCTGAAAGCGCACGCCAAACGGCGACGCAATGGCCGCATGCCTGAGCACGGGCAACTGGTGCACCGTGTCGCCAAAACCCAGCGGAAAACCCGCAATGCACAGTGCGGCGTCCACCGGCACCTCGTCGCAGTACTGCGGCAAATGCTCTGGCGTGAAGGCATGGACGATGGTGCCCGCTGGCAAGGCGCTGCGGTCCAGCGCAATTACCGCCACGTCAATGTCGCCCCCACCATCGCGCCCCTGCCGCCACACGGCGGTGCCCTTGTGAAACAGCGGTATGGAAAACCCCGTGCACCGCGTCAGGTCCTGCTCGTCCAGGTGCAGCGTAATCTCTATGCGGTCTGGGTGGTGCTGGCTGGTCTCGTCGATCAGCACGTGGCGGCTGGTCACCAGGTACAGCCTGCCCTCCCGTTCAAAGTAAAAGCCACTGGCGTTGGTCAGGCCACGGGTGCCGTCAAAAGTGGCCACGCACACGGTGGCCAGAAACAGCGGGTCCACCAAGGGCTTCGGGGACGGGGCGCGTGTGGGCAGGTTCATCCCCCTAGTGTCGGCGCTAAAGCGCGTGAAGTGGTGCGCAGCAGGTTGCACCTCACTATAAAACCAAGAAAAATAAAAAAGCTTGCAATTATTTCTTCAAAGAATATAATCGCCGCAGAGCCACCAGCCCCGCCACTCAAGCGCCGGGTTCCTGGCTCAGTCCAAAAAGTTGTTCTGCCGAGCCTCAGACAACTTCATTCCCTCCCCGGCTCTGCGCAGGTGCTCTCTACGGATGAGCCTGCGACCCTTGATGAATCCAACCCC
>CAMLOF010000246.1 GCA_946481585.1 uncultured Macromonas sp.
GGCATGGACATGATGAAAGGCATGAAGCCCATGGGCGGCATGGCCGGCATGCAGGGGATGGGTACCCCGGGAGTGGCCACGCCAGACCTGACCCAGCGCCATCAAATGATGGAGATGCGCATGGACATGATGCAGAACATGATGGAAATGATGATGCAGCGCATGCCGCCGTCGCCCGCCAAACCCGGCGCCCAGTGAGCGCGCCGACGTTCTGACGCTGTTCTTGTTTTCGTATCCAGTTCAGGAGATTGTGTGATGTCGATGTTTTCACGGCGACAGTTTCTGGGCAGCATGGGCGCAATGGGGGCCGCAGCCGCCTACCCGGGTGCCTGGGCCGCCTCAGCCACGCCGTCAGGCCTTTCTACCGACGAGGTCCTGCGCCTTGAAGCGCAGGCGACGGGCTTTTTCAACCCCTTGCGCCTGCCGGGCACCAGTGGCCTCTTCGGGGTGCTGCCCGTGACGGACTTCAAGGAGGTCCATGTGGTCCGCAGCGAGATCGAGGTGCTGCCGGGGCAGCGCACCCCCGTCCTGGCCTATGCCGTGGAGTCGGGCGGCAAGAAATTCCTCAACCCGGCGCTGCTGGCCCGACAGGGCGATCAGATGCGGGTCAAGCTGATCAACTGCATCGATCAGCCCACCGTCGTTCACTGGCACGGCCTGAGCGTGGATTCGCGCAACGACGGCAACGGGCTCCACGTGGTGGCACCGGGTCAGCAGATGGACTACGCCTTCACCGTGCAGGACCGGTCCTCGATGTACTGGTACCACCCCCATGCGCACGGCTTCATTCCCCGGCAGGCTTACCACGGGCTGGCCAGCCTGTTCTTCGTCGAGGACGACGACGAGGCCGCCCTGCGCAAGGAACTGGCACTGGCTCTGGGTGAATCCGAGATCCCGCTGGTGCTGCAGGACAAGGAATTCGATGCACAGGGACGCCTCCAGTACGCGCCCAGCGCCGCCCAGTCTTTTGGTGGCTGGGTGGGCAGCAGGATGATGGTCAACCTGACCGAGCGTCCGGTGCTCAAGGCGGGTCGCCGCATCGTGCGTTTCCGGCTGCTCAACGGGAGCAACGCGCGCAGCTACCGGCTGGCGTTCCTGCAACAAGGCCGGGCCCTGGGCTTCTACCTGGCGGGCTCGGACGGGGGATTGCTGGCCCAGCCCGTGCGTATCGATCAGACCTTCCTTTCGCCCGGTCAGCGGCTGGATGTGCTGGTGGATTTCCGGGAAGCCGAAGGCGGTCGGCCGGTGACCCTGGCCTCGCTGCCCTTCGATCCGATGCACCAGGAGGGTGGACACGATATGGCTGCGATGGACCACAGCCAACACGGTGCGGCCCAGGGCACCTCTGAGCCCGCAACCATGGCCATGGAAGGCGACGCGCGGGCGCTGATGCGTATCGACCTGACGGCAACCGAAGCGCTCTATGACCGGCGCATGCCGACCCGGCTGTCCAGCCTAGCCGCACCAGTGGAACTGGCGGGCACCCCGCGCCGCATGCAACTGGGCCACGACGGCAAAGGCCACTGGACGATCAACGGTGGCGTGTTCGACCACGCTGCCGTGCCGCTGACAGTGCAGCGTGGTGCGCGTGAGACCTGGCTGATCGAGAACGCCGAACGCAGCATGCCGCACCCCATGCACTTGCACGGCTTCTCGTTCCGGGTGCTCGAACGCCTGGGCAGCCCGGACCAGATCCGTCCCCTGGCAGGGGCACGCGGTCTGCTGCCGCAGGACCTGGGCGTAGTGGACACGCTGCAGGTCTGGCCGGGCGAGTCGGTCAAGATCGCCATCGACTTCTCGCACCCGCACACCGGCGACCAGGACTACGTCTTTCACTGCCACACGCTGGAACATGCCGAGGCGGGAATGATGATGCGGTACGCAGTCAAAGCCTAGGCAACGGAGCACCAGACACCATGAACCACGACCATAACGAAGCCCATGTGCCTTCTTTCTGGCGGCGCCCGGCCGGCATGGCGCTGGCAACGGCTGCCTTGATCGCGGGCTTCTACCTGCTGCGAGAGCACTGGGGCCATGTTATGGGCTTCTGGCCCTATCTGTTGTTGCTGGCCTGCCCACTGATGCACCTGATGCATGGAAATGGTCATGGAGGACATGATCGGCACCCGCAGGCACCCGGTCGCGCACAGGACGACAAGCAGTAGGCCCATGGACATGAGCACACACCAGCACCACAGCAGCCACACCCCACCGACCGTGCCCGCGTCGCCCACCGACCTCAAGGACCCGGTGTGCGGCATGAAGGTCACGCCGCAGTCGGCACACACGCTGAAACACGAGGGGCGACCCTACTACTTCTGCAGTGCCAAGTGCCAGGGCAAGTTCGCGGCGAACCCGCTGCAGTACCTCGTGTCCACGGCACCAGCGGACTCTGCGCCAGCCACCGCCGGCACCGTCTACACCTGCCCGATGCACCCAGAGATTCGCCAGGACCATCCGGGCAACTGTCCCAAATGCGGCATGACGCTGGAGCCCTTGCTGCCGGAAATCGAAGACGACGACAACCCGGAGTTGCGCGATTTTCAGCGCCGCTTCTGGTGGACGCTGCCACTGACCGCCGGGGTGTTTGTGCTCGCCATGTTTGGCCACCGCCTCCAGTGGATGGACATGTCCGCGCAGAGCTGGGTCGAGCTCCTCTTGTCCATTCCCATCGTGCTGTGGGCGGGTTGGCCGTTCTTTTCTCGTGGCTGGCAGTCGGTGATGCATCGCAGTCCCAACATGTGGACCTTGATCGGTCTTGGCACGGGGGCCGCGTTTGTCTACAGCGTGGTCGCGACGGTCGCGCCACAGGTGTTCCCGGATTCGTTCATTTCCATGGGCCGCGTCGCCGTGTACTTCGAGGCGGCCGCCGTGATCATTTCGCTCACGCTGTTGGGCCAGGTGCTCGAACTCAAGGCCCGGTCGCAGACCTCGACGGCCATCAAGTCGCTGCTCGGATTGGCTCCCAAGACGGCCCGCCGCATCCGCGCCGACGGCACCGAAGAGGACGTGCCGCTGAACCATGTGCATGTGGGTGACGTGCTGCGCGTGCGCCCCGGCGAAAAAGTGCCGGTGGACGGCGAGGTGACCGAAGGCGGCAGTGCGGTCGATGAATCCATGCTCACGGGCGAGCCGATGCCGGTGGCCAAACGGGTGGGCGACAAGGTGATTGGTGCCACGCTCAACACCAGCGGCGCGCTGGTGATGCGCAGTGAGCGCGTGGGCGCGGCCACCATGCTGTCGCAGATCGTGCAGATGGTGGCCCAGGCACAACGCTCCCGGGCACCGATGCAGCGCATGGCCGACGTGGTGGCGGGCTACTTCGTCGTCACGGTGGTGGGCATTGCCTTGCTGACATTCTTCGGCTGGGGGCTGTTCGGCCCCGAGCCGCGCTGGGTGTTCGGCCTGATCAACGCGGTGGCGGTGCTGATCATTGCCTGTCCCTGCGCCCTGGGTCTGGCCACTCCCATGTCCATCATGGTCGCGACCGGTCGGGGCGCCACGCATGGCGTGCTGTTCCGGGATGCCGCGGCGATCGAGAACATGCGCAAGATCGACACCCTGATCATCGACAAGACAGGCACATTGACCGAAGGTCGCCCGACGTTCGAGCGCGCCGTTCCCGCGACCGGTTTTGACGCCGACGAGGTGCTGCGCCTGGCCGCCAGCCTGGACCAGGGCAGCGAGCACCCGCTGGCCGAAACCATCGTGCGTGCCGCCCGCGAACGCGGCATGGTGCTGGACAAACCCGAGAACTTCGAGTCTGGCACGGGCATCGGCGTGCGTGGCCAGGTGGCTGGGCGCCAGTTGGCGCTGGGCAACACCGCGCTGATGGAGCAGATGGGCGTCTCGGTCGCGGCGCTGGTGCCGCAGGCCGAGGCTTTGCGTGCAGAAGGTGCCAGCGTGATGCACCTGGCGATGGATGGTCAGTTGATGGGCCTGCTGGCGGTGTCCGATCCGGTCAAGGCCAGCACGCCGGAGGCCTTGGCGACCCTCAAGGCATCGGGTCTGCGCATTGTGATGGCCACCGGTGACGGCCTGACGACGGCCCAGGCTGTGGCCACCCGCCTGGGCATCGACGAGGTGCATGGCGAGGTCAAGCCTGCCGACAAGCTGCTGCTGGTTGAGCGCTTGCAGAAGGAAGGTCGGGTGGTGGCGATGGCCGGTGACGGCATCAACGATGCGCCGGCACTGGCCAAGGCCGATGTGGGCGTGGCCATGGGAACCGGGACCGACGTGGCGATGAACAGCGCGCAGGTGACGCTGGTCAAGGGCGATCTGCGCGGGATCGCGATCGCGCGGGCGCTGTCCGAAGCGACCGTGGGCAACATGAAGCAGAACCTGGTGTTTGCCTTTTTGTACAACGCACTGGGCATCCCGATTGCTGCCGGCGTGTTGTACCCGTTGACGGGTTGGCTGCTGTCACCCTTGATTGCTGCGCTGGCGATGAGCCTGAGCTCGGTGTCGGTGATCGGCAATGCGCTGCGGTTGCGTAACCGATAGCGGACAGATTCACTGCACAAGAGGGCATGCGCCATGGACATCCTTGC
>CAMLOF010000247.1 GCA_946481585.1 uncultured Macromonas sp.
GTGCCTACCCTGACCACGGCATCTGGGCCGAGGAATCGGGTCGACGGGAGGGCAAAGCCCAAGGCCGCAAACACACGTGGATCATCGATCCGCTGGACGGCACAACCAACTTCATCCATGGCTTCCCGGTCTATTGCGTCAGCATCGCGCTGATGTACGAAGGCAAGGTGGAACAGGCCGTGGTGTACGACCCCACTCGCAACGATCTGTTCTGCGCCACCAAAGGGCGCGGCGCGTACCTGAATGACCGCCGCATCCGCGTGGCCAAGCGCACCATGCTGCGCGACTGCCTGCTGAGCACGGGCTTCCCCTTCCGCCCGGGCGACCAGTTCAAGACCTACATGAACCTGCTGACGGAAGTGATGCCGCGCGTGGCTGGCGTGCGCCGCCCCGGTGCCGCCGCGCTGGATCTGGCCTACGTGGCCGCAGGTTTCTCGGACGGCTTCTTCGAGACCGGCCTGCAACCCTGGGACATGGCCGCTGGCGCCCTGCTGGTGACCGAAGCAGGTGGCCTGATCGGCAACTTCACGGGCGAAGCCGACTTCCTGGAACAAAAGGAATGTCTGGCAGCCAACCCGCGCATCTACGGTCAGCTGGTGGGCATGCTGGGCAAGTACAGCAAGTTTGCAAGTGCTGGCGACAAGGCCTCCGTGCGCCAGGCCCTGCAACCAGACGCGGGTGAAACGCCCGCCGAATCTGGCGAGAACGACGCCGATTCCGAGTGATACCCCTAGCCCTCGCAGGTTGTGTCACCAAGGGGGTCGCTTGAAAAGGTGCATTGCCGTACCATCACTTCTATCAAGCGAACCACATGCCCATGACAACGTTCACGCCAACGGTCCCGCCCTGCAGGGCCTGCCAGGACACAAAGCCTCTGAGCTTTGAGTTCAGCATGGCCTTTCAGCCCATCGTGGACGTGACCACCCGCGAAATATTTGCCTACGAAGCCCTGGTTCGAGGCCACGCGGGTGGCAGCGCTGCAGAGGTGCTGAGCCAGGTCAATGAGGACAACCGCTACCTGTTCGATCAGTCGTGCCGCGTCAAGGCTGTAGAGTTGGCCGCGCGCCTGGGTTTGAGCCAGTACGTCAGCATCAACTTTCTGCCGAACGCGGTATACGAGGCGGCCACCTGCATTCGCGCAACACTGCAGGCGGCAAAGCAGCATGGCTTCCCCACCCAGCGGCTGATTTTCGAGATCACCGAGAACGAGAAGGTGGTCGACAAGGAACACCTCAAGCGCATCATTCAGGAATACCGGCGCCAAGGCTTCAAAACCGCCATTGACGACTTTGGCGCGGGCTATTCGGGCCTGAACCTGCTTGCGGAGTTCCAGCCAGACATCATCAAGCTCGACATGGCCCTGGTCCGCAACATCGATCAGGACCCTGTGCGTCAGGCCATCGTTCAAGGCATTCTTGGGGTCTGCAAGGCCTTGAACATTGATGTGATCGCCGAAGGCGTGGAGTTGCACGCCGAGTATGCGTTGCTCCGCTCCATGGGCGTGCGGTACTTCCAGGGTTATCTGTTCTCGCGGCCAGCGTTCGAGCAGTTGCCGCGGGTTACTTGGCCGGATTAAGCCGTCAGCACGACCTGGTTGCGCCCCTGTGCCTTGGCGTCATAGAGCGCGCGGTCAACCCGGCGCAGCAAGTCCAATTCGGTTTCTCCGTCCTGCCATGCGCCTACCCCGAATGAGATGGTGACCTGGCCCGCGTCGGGGTCAACATTGCTGGCCACGGTCGCACGAATGCGCTCGGCCAGTTCGCGAGCAGCCTCGGCCTTGGCGCCAGGCAACACGATCAGGAACTCCTCACCGCCCCACCGCACCACGGCGTCGGTAGCGCGCACGCGCTCGGCCAGTGTGCCTGCCACACCCATCAGCACGCGGTCGCCCACAGGGTGGCCATGCGTGTCGTTGATCTGCTTGAAGTTGTCCACGTCGCCAAGGATGACGGCGTAAGGCTCACCCGCATCGACCGCCGACGCCTGGCAGAGTTTGAGTTCCACCTCCCCAGCTCGGCGGTTGAGCAACCCGGTGAGTTTGTCGCGGTTGGCCAGCTCACGCAGTGCACGCTCGCGCTGCACGATGTTGCTGATGTCCTTGGAGATGCTGACATAGTGGCTGATGCGGCCATGCTCGTCGCGCAGCGGGGCAATGCTCTGCTCGGCGTGGTAGAGCTCACCGCTCTTGCGGCGGTTGGTGAAGGTGGCACGAAAGTTTTCACCACGGCTCAACGCCGCTCGCAATCCCTCGTAAAAGCTCAGGTCGTGTGCGCCGGACTTGAGCAGCTCAGGGGTCCGCCCCATCACCTCGTCGGCAACGTAACCCGTGAGTTGCTCGAATGCCCTGTTCACGAACACGATGCGGGCTTCAAGGTCGGTGATGAGGATAGGCGCGTGAGCCGCGTTCAGGGCCTTGGCCAGCAGGTCTCGCTCCTGCTCTGCCCGCACACGCGCCGTGATGTTTTGTTGAACCGACACAAACCGGCACACGTGCCCGGCCTCGTCACGCACCGGGGAAATGTTCCACTCCACGTGATAGGGCGTGCCGTCCTTCCGGTAATTCACCGTCGCACCCTGGAAGTAGCGCCCTTCCTGCAGGCATTGCCGCAGCCGTTGCAGCACGGCGGGGTCGGTGTCAGGGCCCTGCAATACACGGGGCGACTGCCCCAGCAACTCGGCCTGGGTGTAGCCCGTCATGTCGCAGAACGCCGGGTTGCAGTATTCGATGCGCGGGCCGCCATCGGCCAGGTTGGCATCCGTGATCAACACAGCGTTGAAGGACTGCGCTACTGCGGCTTCCAGCAGTACCGCCATCGGTGACGGTGAGGGCATAAGAAGAATTGAAGGAGTGATGGTTGCCGGACCGGGAGATTGATTGTGCAGCGAAAATGATGAAACTTGCCAGTTGACGGGCATTCGGCCTTGAGCGGTCGATGACAATACGGCATTGGCCCGCTGGCCGCGCACGAGCGTGGCACCGCCTTCACCCGACTCCATGAACCACACCGCACCGAGAGACCCTGCCGGGGGCAAGGAACATACCCCCATGATGGCGCAGTATCTGCGCCTCAAGGCCGACCACCCCAGCACCCTGCTGTTCTACCGCATGGGGGACTTCTACGAGCTGTTCTACGAAGACGCCGAGAAGGCCGCGCAGCTGCTCGACATCACCCTCACCAAACGCGGCCAGTCTGCAGGCGAGCCGGTGGTGATGGCCGGTGTGCCCTTCCACTCGGTGGAAACCTATCTGGCCCGGCTCATCAAGCTGGGCGAGTCGGTGGCCATCTGCGAGCAGATTGGCGACCCGGCTACCTCCAAGGGCCCGGTGGAACGCAAGGTGGTACGTGTGGTCACCCCCGGCACGTTGACGGATGCCGAGCTGCTGAACGACAAGAGCGAATCGCTGCTTCTGGCGGTGCACCAGGGTGCCCGCGCCACCTGCGGCCTTGCGTGGCTGAGCGTGACGCAGGGCGTGCTGCATCTGGCGCAGTGCCCTGCCGACGAGTTGCGCGCCTGGATTGTGCGCATAGGCCCCAGCGAGCTGCTTCACAGCGCTGACGTGAGCCCCACCTTCGAGCAGAACCTGCAGGAACTGCAGCGCCAGTGGCCCGCACTGGCCGCCAACGGCGGGCAGGCCCGTCTGAGCCTGGCCCTGCGCCCAGCCTGGGCCTTTGACGGCGCCTTGGGCGAACGCAAGCTGCGTGAACAACTGCAGGCTGCCAGCTTGGCAGGCTGGGGCGCGCAAGACTTGCCTGAAGCGCATGCCGCCGCGTCTGCCCTGCTGGACTACGCCGAACACACCCAGGGCCGCGCGCTGGCCCACGTGCGCCAGTTGCAGGTGGCCCGCCCGCAGGCCCTCATCGACCTGCCCGCCACCACCCGCCGCAACTTGGAACTGACACAGACGCTGCGCGGCGAATCGGCACCCACCTTGTTCTCGCTGCTGGACACCTGCCAGACCGGCATGGGCAGCCGCGAACTCAAGCGCTGGCTGCTGGAGCCCCCGCGCGAACGCGACACCGCCCGCGCCCGGCTGCAAGCCATTGGCGCGCTGCGCGCAGGCCTGCACGGGCCGCTGCGCCAGGCGCTCAAGGGCGCGGCAGACGTGGAACGCATTACCGCCCGCGTAGCACTGCGCCAGGTGCGCCCGCGCGAGCTGGTAGGCCTGGGCCAGACGCTGGAAAAAGCCGCCATCCTGTCGCTGGGGCTGCAGCAAGCGCTGCACAGCCTGGCAGTCAGCAACGCGGGCGGCACCTCCCCCCTGCTCGCCCGGCTTGCCGAACAGCTGCAGCCACCAGAAGGTTGCGCCGTGCTGCTGCACCGCGCCCTGCTGCCCGAGCCAGCCGCGCTGGTGCGCGACGGCGGTGTCATCAACCACGGGTATGACACCGAGCTGGACGAACTTCGCGCCATACAGAACAACTGCGACGGCTTCCTGCTGGAGCTGGAAACCCGCGAACGCGAACGCACGGGCATTGCCAACCTGCGCGTGCAGTTCAACAAGGTGCACGGCTTCTACATCGAAGTCACGCAGGGCCAGCT
>CAMLOF010000248.1 GCA_946481585.1 uncultured Macromonas sp.
GACACCGGGCCGCAGTTGCGCAAGTTCCTGGTGGTGCTGGCTGAACACCGCCGCCAGATCGAGGAGCAGCTGGCCGATCTGCAGGCCAACCTGGATGAGGTGAAGGTCCACGAAAAAGAGGCCCGCGCCCTGCTGGCCAAGCTCGACAAGAACGGCGTGCCCGCCTGAGCGGCGACGCCTTCGGGAAGCCCCTTAGTCCAAAAGGCGCTGCTTCGTTGCATAATTGACGTTTACGTAAACGTCAATTGTCGTGTAGAGCACGAACATGCAGGAGACCCATGAGCCAAACCGCCGCCCCCGCCGATGAAGCCGCGCTGCGTGAACGCGTGCAGGCCAGCCTCGCCCGCCAGGGCATGATGCAGCATCTGGGGGTGCGCCTGCTGAGCGTGGCGCCTGGGGAAGTGACGCTGGCCGTGCCGTATTCCGACCGCGTGACCCAGCAGCAGGGCGGCTTCCATGGCGGGGCCATGGGGGCGCTGGCCGACATTGCTGGCGGCTACGCGGCGCTTACCGTGGCGCCGCCCGAGATGGAAGTGACCACCGTGGAATACAAGATCAACTTCCTGGCGGCGTTCCAGAGCGGCGAACTGCATGCCACCGGCCGCGTGGTCCGTGCAGGCAAGCGGCTGATCGTCACCACCGCTGAAGTGACGCACGTGGCCGCCGACGGCAAGCGCAGCGACTGCGCGGTGATGCAGCAGACCCTGGTGCCCGTGCCCAAAACGTACTGACAGTACAGACCAACCCGATCACACATTCCGCAACAGGAGACTATTTCCATGAACGCACTGCCCAACCTGCCCGGCCTCGACTTCATGCTGGGTGACGACATCAACGCGCTGCGCGACGCCGTGCGCGACTTTGCCCAGGCCGAGATTGCACCGCGTGCCGCCGAGATTGACCGCACCGACCAGTTCCCCATGGACCTGTGGCGCAAGATGGGCGACCTGGGCGTGCTGGGCATCACCGTGCCCGAGGAGTACGGCGGCGCCAACATGGGTTACCTGGCGCACATGATTGCCATGGAAGAGATCAGCCGCGCCAGCGCCTCGGTGGGCTTGTCCTACGGCGCGCATTCCAACCTGTGCGTCAACCAGATCAAGCGCAACGGCAACGAAGCGCAGAAACGCAAGTACCTGCCGGGGCTGATCAGCGGTGAACATGTGGGTGCGCTGGCCATGAGCGAGCCGGGCGCGGGCTCGGACGTGATCAGCATGAAGCTGAAGGCTGAGGACAAGGGCGGTTACTACGTGCTCAATGGCACCAAGATGTGGATCACCAACGGGCCCGACGCCGATACGCTGGTGGTCTACGCCAAGACCGAACCGGAGATGGGCGCGCGAGGTGTGACCGCCTTCATCATCGAAAAAGGCATGAAGGGCTTCAGCATTGCGCAGAAGCTGGACAAGCTGGGCATGCGCGGCAGCCACACGGGTGAACTGGTGTTCAACAACGTGGAAGTGCCCGAAGAAAACATTCTGGGTGGCCTGAACAACGGCGCCAAGGTGTTGATGAGCGGCCTGGACTACGAACGCGCCGTGCTGGCGGCGGGGCCCATCGGCATCATGCAGGCGGTGATGGACAACGTCATTCCCTACATCCACGACCGCAAGCAGTTTGGCCAGAGCATTGGCGAGTTCCAGCTCATCCAGGGCAAGGTGGCCGACATGTACACCGTGCTGCAGGCAGGCCGCGCCTTCTGCTACCAGATCGGAAAGAACCTGGACCAGTTGGGTGCGCAGCACGTGCGCCAGGTGCGCAAGGACTGCGCCAGCGTGATTCTGTGGTGCGCCGAGCAGGCCACGCGCATGGCGGGCGACGGCATCCAGATCTTTGGAGGCAACGGCTACATCAACGAGTACCCGCTGGGCCGCCTGTGGCGCGACGCCAAGCTGTACGAGATTGGCGCGGGCACCAGCGAGATCCGCCGCATGCTGATCGGCCGCGAACTGTTTGCAGAAACCTGTTGATCGGGTTTCGCTGGTGTGTCAGTGGTGGCCCGCTTGGGCCACAATCGCGGCATGACTCATCCCCTCCAGAACCTCATTGAAGCCAACCGCCGCTGGGCCGCCCAGGTCGAGCAGGAGCGGCCGGGCTATTTCCAGCAGCTGGCGCAGCAGCAGAACCCGAAGTACCTGTGGATCGGGTGCTCGGACAGCCGGGTGCCTGCGAACCAGATCACGGGCCTGGAGCCGGGTGAGGTGTTCGTGCACCGCAACGTGGCCAACGTGGTGGTGCATTCGGACCTGAACGCGCTGTCGGTGATCCAGTTTGCCGTGGAATACCTGAAGGTGGAGCACATCCTGGTGGTTGGCCACTACGGGTGCGGCGGCGTGCTGGCCACGCTGCGCGGCGCGCGGGTGGGGCTGGCCGACAACTGGCTGCGCCACGTGCATGACGTGAAGGTGCGCCACCGCCGCCGCCTGGATCACCTGCCCGTGGCCGTGCAGGAAGACGTGCTGTGTGAGATGAACGTGATTGAACAGGTGGGCAACGTGGCGCTGACCAATGTGCTGCAGGACGCCTGGGCGCGTGGGCAGCGGGTGTCGGTGCACGGCTGGTGTTACGGCTTGAAGGATGGCTTGGTGAAAGACCTGGGCGTGAGCATGAGCCGCCCCGAGGAAGTGATGCCAGTGTTCCGCAACGCGCTCAAGCGTTACCCGCGCGAGGCGCACCCGGCGGGCTGAGGCGGGCGCCGTGCTGCCGCGCCGACTGGACTCGTCCGTTGCTGTGGACATCGCCCGGGCGATGATCGACGGCTTCAACCGGCACTACCGCCTGTTTCGCACGGAGTCGGCCCGGGCCAGGCACCGCTTTGAAACACAGGACTGGCACGCCCAGCAGCGCGCGCAGCGCGAGCGCATAGAGTTCTACGACCTGCGCGTGAAGGAGTGTGTGACGCGGCTGGAACGTGAGTTCAAGGCCGCGCAGCAGCCCATGGAGGTATGGCAGCAGGTGAAGTTGCTGTACATCGGCATGCTGGTGGACCACCGCCAGCCCGAACTGGCCGAGACCTTCTTCAACTCGGTTACCACCAAGATCCTGCACCGCAGCTATTTTCAGAACGACTTCATCTTCGTTCGCCCGGCGGTGAGCACCGAGTACATAGAGCCCGAGAATCCGGCTGCGCACCCTACCTACCGCTGCTACTACCCCACGCAGCACAACATCCTTGACGAGATACGCCGCATGGTGGCCGACTTTGGCCTGCGCGTACCGTTTGATGACTTTGAACGCGACACCTTGAGTGTGTGGCAGGCGCTGCAACCCTTGTTCGACCATGAGAAGCTGCGGTCGAATTTCCAGATTCAGGTGCTGAACAGCCTGTTCTATCGCAACAAGGGCGCCTACGTGGTGGGCAAGCTCATCAACGGCTTCCAGGAAGTGCCGTTTGCGCTGCCCATTCTGCACAACCGCAAGGGGCAGCTCATCATCGACACGCTGCTGCATGGCGAAGACGATCTGCTGATGATCTTCAGCTTCGCGCGGGCCTACTTCATGGTGGACATGGAGGTGCCCAGCGCCTACGTGCAGTTCCTGCGCAGCCTGATGCCGCGCAAGCCGCGTGCGGAGTTCTACAACGCGCTGGGCCTGGCCAAGCAGGGCAAGACGCTCTTTTACCGCGACTTCCTTTACCACCTGCGCCATAGCACCGACGTGTTCCGCATAGCGCCCGGCATCAAGGGCATGGTGATGCTGGTGTTCGATCTGCCGAGCTTTCCCTTTGTGTTCAAGGTGATCAAGGACTTTTTTCCTGCGCCCAAGGACACCACGCGTGAGCAGGTGCGCGGCAAGTACCTGCTGGTGAAGCAGCACGACCGCGTGGGCCGCATGGCGGACACGCTGGAGTTTTCGGGCGTGGGGTTTCCGCGTGAGCGCTTCAGCGACGAGCTGATTGCCGAAATCCAGAAGTTCGCGCCCAGCCAGATCGAGATCGGTGACCGCAATGGCGACGGCAACATCGAGGTGCTGATCAAGCACGTCTACATCGAGCGGCGCATGATTCCGCTCAACATCTATCTGCAGGAGGCGTTCGACGCCTTGCAGAAGAACCCCGGTGATGCCCGGGCGCGCGGGCAGATAGAGCATGCGGTCGTGGAGTACGGCAACGCGATCAAGGATCTGGTGGCGGCCAACATCTTCCCCGGAGACATGCTGTGGAAGAACTTTGGCATCACCCGGCATGGCAAGGTGGTGTTCTACGACTACGACGAGATCGAGTACATCACCAGTTGCAACTTCCGCCGCGTGCCGACGCCGCGCAACGAGGAGGATGAGCTGAGTGGTGAGGTCTGGTACAGCGTGGGACCGAACGATGTGTTCCCGGAGACGTTTGAGCCGTTTCTGCTGGGCAATCCGCTGGTGCGAGAGGTGTTCATGAAGCACCACGCCGATTTGCTGGACGCGGGGTTTTGGCAGGCGCACAAGGAGCGCATTCTGGCGGGGCATGTGCACGACGTTTTTCCGTACGAGCGGGAGCGGCGGTTTGCTGTGAGGGCCGGGCGGGGTTGACGCTTGTGCTTTGATTGCCTGGTGGG
>CAMLOF010000249.1 GCA_946481585.1 uncultured Macromonas sp.
GAACATGTGACCCCTGCCGTGTGAAGGCAGTGCTCTACCGCTGAGCTAATCACCCATCAAGCCTTAAATTATATACCGTTTCTGCGCCCTTTCAAAAGCTGGCGCAGAAATCATGCTGCTGAAATCAGCCTGCAACCGCCGGTTCCAGCACGCGCCACACTGTCTTGCCCTTGCTGGCCTTGTCCAGGTCGTTCAACAGCTTGGCGTGCGCCTCCAGCTCCTGTTCGTTGGCCGTCAGCACCGGCAGGTCAAAACGGCTCAAATCCACCTTGGCCACGGCACCCTCGCCACCACCACCGGTTTCAATCTCCATCACCAGCGCGTCCTGCCCGCGCGTCATGTTGATGTAGACGTCGGCCAGCAACTCGGCGTCCAGCAAGGCACCGTGCAGTGTGCGGCCCGAGTTGTCCACCCCCAGGCGGTCGCACAAGGCGTCCAGGCCGTTGCGCTTGCCCGGGAACATCTCCTTGGCCATCACCAGGGTGTCAATCACGCCGCTCACCATCTTTTTGGTGGGGCCTTGGCCCAGGCGGCGGAATTCCTCGTCCAGAAACCCGATGTCGAACGGCGCGTTGTGGATGATCAGCTCGGCGCCCTGAAGGTAATCCATCAGTTCGGCAGCAATGGCCGCGAACTTGGGCTTGTCGGCCAGGAATTCGAGCGTGATGCCGTGAACGCGCAACGCTTCTTCGTGAATGTCGCGCTCGGGGTGGATGTAAAAGTGCCGGTTGTTGCCTGTGAGCTTGCGGTTGAGCAACTCCACGCAACCAATTTCGATGATGCGGTCCCCGTCCTGAGCCGACAGGCCGGTGGTTTCGGTGTCCAGAACGATTTGGCGCATGGCGGGCTCAGTGGTTCTCGCGGGCGTGGTTGATGGAGTACTTGGGTATCTCCACGGTCAGGTCCGTCTGTGCCACCCGTGCCTGACAGCTCAGGCGCGACTGGGGCTCCAACCCCCAAGCCTTGTCCAGCAGGTCTTCCTCTTCCTCGGTGGCCTCGTTCAGGGTCTCGTAACCCTTGCGCACCACCACGTGGCAGGTGGTGCACGCACAGCTCATGTCGCAGGCGTGCTCGATCTCGATGTCGTTATCGAGCAGGGCCTCGCAAATGGTGGTGCCGGGCAAGGCCTGAATCTGCGTGCCCTGGGGGCAGTACTCGGGATGGGGCAATATCGTGATCGTAGGCATGTCAGAGATTTTCCACGTTCCGGCCGGCCAGGGCCTGCGCAATGCTGCGGTTCATGCGCATGGCCGCAAAAGGCTCGGTGCCCTTGGCCAGCGCCTCGGTAGCAGCCTCCACGGCGGCGGCGTCGGTCAGGTTGCGTGCGGCCTCCAGGGCCTGCATCAGTTCATCCACGGCAGCGCGCTCTTGGGCATCAAGCAGGTCGCCGTCTGCGGCAAGGGCGCTGCGGGTGGCGTCCAGCATGCGCTCGGCTTCCACTCGCGCTTCCACCAGGGCACGCGCCTGCATGTCTTCTTGCGCGGTGGCAAAGCTGTCTTGCAGCATGGCCGCGATCTGCTCGTCGCTCAGCCCGTAAGAGGGTTTCACGTCGATGCGCGCCTCCACTCCGGTTCCCTGTTCGCGCGCGGTCACGGTGAGCAGACCGTCAGCGTCCACAGTGAAGGTCACGCGGATGCGCGCCGCGCCTGCCGCCATGGGCGGAATGCCACGCAGCTCGAAACGGGCCAGGCTGCGGCAATCGGCCACCAGGTCGCGCTCGCCCTGCACCACGTGCAGCGCCAAGGCGGTCTGGCCGTCTTTGAAGGTGGTGAAGTCCTGGGCCAGCGCGGTGGGAATGGTGGTGTTGCGCGGCACGATGCGCTCGACCAGCCCGCCCATGGTCTCAATGCCCAGCGACAACGGAATCACGTCCAGCAGCAGCAGTTCGCCGTCAGGGTTGTTGCCTGCCAGCTGGTTGGCCTGCACTGCCGCTCCAAGGGCCACCACCTCGTCGGGGTTCAGGTTGGTCAGGGGCTCCTGGCCAAAGTGTTCACGCACAGCCTGGCGCACCACCGGCATGCGGGTGGAGCCACCCACCATCACCACACCCTGAATCTCGCTCTTGTCTAGACGGGCATCGCGCAGCACACGGCGCACGGCCGCCATGGTGCGCTGGGTCAACGGCTGGGTGGCGCTGGCAAAGTCCGCATGGCTGATGGTCACAGCTATGGGTTGGCCGCGCACCTCTGCATTGAGCGTCACGGTCTCGCCGCTCTCGGCATGGGCCGACAGGGCTTCCTTCACCCTGCGGGCCTCGGCCAGCAGGCGAGCACGCTCGTGCGTATCCAGGTCAGAGGTGCTCACGTCCAAGCCGCTGCGCTGCAGGGCCCATTCGGCCAGGGCGCGGTCGTAGTCGTCGCCCCCCAGCGCCGAATCACCGCCAGTGGCCATTACCTCGAACACACCCCGCGTCAGGCGCAGGATGGACACGTCAAACGTACCGCCACCCAGGTCGTACACCGCATAAACGCCTTCACTGCCCTGGTCCAACCCATAGGCAATCGCAGCCGCCGTGGGTTCGTTGATCAGGCGAAGCACGTTCAGCCCTGCCATCTGGGCCGCATCCTTGGTGGCTTGGCGCTGGGCGTCGTCAAAATAGGCGGGCACCGTGATCACGGCGCCAAACAGGTCGTCGTCAAACGTGTCTTCGGCGCGGAAGCGCAGGGTGGCCAGAATCTCGGCGCTCACCTCTACGGGCGACTTGTCACCCGCCACGGTGCGCACGGCTGCCATGCCGGGGCCGTCCACCACCTCATACGGCAGTTGCGCCGCCACACCCTGCGCTTGCAGGTCGGCCAGCTTGCGGCCCATCAGCCGCTTCACGGAACTGATGGTGTTGTGCGGGTCGTCCGCCTGCGCGGCCAGCGCGTCAAAACCGATCTGGCGGCCGCTGCCCTGCCCTGGCGGCAGGTAGCGCACCACGCTCGGCAATATCACCCGGCCTTGTTCGTCGGGCAGGCATTCGGGCACGCCGTGGCGCACCGATGCCACCAGCGAATGCGTCGTGCCCAGGTCTATGCCCACCGCAATGCGGCGCTGGTGCGGGTCCGGCGTCTGGCCGGGTTCGGAAATCTGCAACAAAGCCATGGTCAGGATTCCAGGCGTTCAAGGCGCTGATGCACCTCGTCGGTGAAGCGCTCCACAAACATCAGCGCGCGCACTTGCTGCACGGCTGCCGTGGGGTTGGCTTCTTCGTCTATCAATTGCGTCAGGGTGGCCAGGGCCTGCTGGCGGGCATCGCGCGCTTCGGCCAGCAAGGCGTCCAGCGCGTCGGCGCCATCTGCCTCATCCAATGCCTCGCGCCACTCCATTTGCCGCATCAAAAAACTGGCGGGCATGGCGGTGTTGTTTTCGGCATTCACCGGCACGCCCTGCAGTTCGCACCAGTAGGCTGCGCGCTTCAGGGGGTCTTTCAGGCGCTGGTACGCCTCGTTGATGCGTACCGACCACTGCATGGCCACCCGTTGGGCGGCAGCACCCTGCGCAGCAAAGCGGTCGGGGTGCACCTGCCGCTGCAACTGCTTCCAGCGTTCGTCCAGTTCGGCACGGTCCAGCGCGTAGCGCAACGGCAGGCCGAAGAGTTTGAAGTCGTTGTCCTGCAGGTTGGGAAGCGCGGCAGGCGCCTCAGACACGGAAGGACTCTCCACAGCCGCAGCGGTCACGCTCGTTGGGGTTGTTGAACTTGAAGCCCTCGTTCAACCCCTCGCGCACAAAATCCAGCTGCGTACCGTCGATGTAAGCCATGCTCTTCGGGTCCACCAGGATCTTGATGCCCCGGTCCTCGAACACCACGTCCTCGGGCGCCACATCGTCCGCGTACTCCAGCTTGTAGGCCAGGCCAGAGCAGCCGGTGGTCTTCACGCCCAGGCGCACGCCCACCCCTTTGCCCCGGCGGGCCAGGTATTTGGTCACGTGCTTGGCAGCGGCTTCGGTAACGGTGACTGACATGGTGTCTTACGGCCTTCTCAGTGAGCGTGCTTCTTCTTGTAGTCGTCCACGGCAGCCTTGATGGCGTCTTCGGCCAGGATCGAGCAGTGGATTTTCACCGGCGGCAGGGCCAGTTCTTCGGCGATCTGGCTGTTCTTGATCTGCGCAGCCTCGTCCAGCGTCTTGCCCTTGACCCATTCGGTCACCAGGGAGCTGGAGGCAATGGCCGAGCCGCAACCGTAGGTCTTGAAGCGTGCGTCCTCAATGACGCCGGTGCTCGGGTTCACCTTGATCTGCAGCTTCATCACGTCGCCGCAGGCCGGGGCGCCCACCATGCCGGTGCCTACCGTGTCGTCGCCTTTTTCAAAGCTGCCAACGTTGCGGGGGTTTTCGTAGTGGTCAATGACTTTTTCGCTGTATGCCATGGTGTTACTCCTTCAATGCGCTGCCCACTGGATGGTGGACAGGTCGATACCGTCCTTGTACATCTCCCACAACGGGGAGAGTTCGCGCAGTTTCGCGACGTTGTCCTTGATGGATTGGACCGCGTAATCGATCTCCTGTTCCGTCGTCCAGCGGCCAATCGTCATGCGCAGGCTGCTGTGGGC
>CAMLOF010000250.1 GCA_946481585.1 uncultured Macromonas sp.
CGGCAGATCGAAGGCGTCGAGCAGGTGCAGATGGTCGCGCCCCTGCTGGCCCCAGGCCGCCAGCAGCGGGTGGGCCTGGGTGTGCAGCAACTCGGGGGGCAGCAGCGTCTGCTGTCCGGGCTTGCCTTCGCGGCGGTGGCGCTCCAGGCGGCGCAGCCATTCACGCCCTTCCACTACGTCACCCCAGTGGTACTGGCAAGGGTTCTGGGCAAACAGCAGTACCTGGCACAGTTGCCCCAGCGCGGCCAGCGCCTCCACCTGCTGCATGGGCAGCGACGAAATGCCAAACACCGTGATGCGCGGTGGCAGCCCGGCAGGCCGTGGGCGGTGCACGGGCCAATCGCGCAGCGCCTTCATGAAGCGCTCGTGCACTTCTGCCCGCGAGGCATGGCTGGCGGCCTGCCCATCAGCAGCCAGGTCGGCCAGCACGTCGCGCCACAACTGGGCTTGCCAGAGCTGGTCGTCGGGCAGCGGCATGGCCTGCCCGTGCGGATTGCGCAACTGGTCGCGCCCTTGCTCCCAGTCAGCCAGCCAGTCGGCGCGGTAGCTCTGGTAGCCGTCCAGCACGTCGGCCAGTTGCTGGGCCAACTGGTAGCGCTTGCGGCCATCGGCATCGCTGGCCAGGTAACGTTGCAGCGGGGCATACACGGGGCGCTGCGCCACCCATTGCGGCAGCACGCGCCACAGCCGCCACAGCAGCGCGGGTTTGTCCAGCGCCAATTGTTCGGGCACCTGGTGGGGCCCCAGCACGGCGCGGTAGGCCTGCCACAAAAAGGCCGAAGGCAAGGCCATGCGGGTGGCGGCGCAAATGCCCAGTGCGTCGTCGCGCGCCAGGGCCAGCTCCAGCCAGTGCTTCATGCCGTTGCTCTGCACCAGCATGACTTCGGGCTCCAGCGGCCCCAAGGGCTGGCGTTGCAGCGTGTTGACGAGCAGGTCGCACAAATCCTCCAGGCGGTTGCCCTGGAGCACCATGAAACCACGTGGCAGGCCGGGAGCTGTCATTTCTTGCCGCATCAGTACAACAGGCGCACCGGCGTTTCGGTGCCATCACCCAGCCCCAGGGGAAGCACCTCGCCGATCATGCAGGCCTGCGCATAACCCAGCGCACGCAATGCAGCCAGGCACGCAGGAACGCGCTCGGCGGGCACACTGGCCAGCAGGCCACCAGCAGTCTGGGGGTCGAACAACAATGGGTAAACGGGGTGGGCTTTGGCCTCGTCGTGGTTGACGATGGCTCGGCGCAGCCGCAAGTTGGCGGGCTGCAAGGAGCTCAACACCCCAGCACGGGCCAGTACCTGTGCGCCGTCGAGCAGTGGAACGGCATCAAGAGCCAACGCCAGCCCGGTGCCAGATGCGCGCGCCATTTCCAGTGCATGGCCCAGCAGGCCAAAGCCCGTCACGTCTGTGCAGGCGCTGGCACCGTGTTCACGCAGACAAAGCGCAGCATCGCGGTTTGACTGCTGCATGCTTTCCAAGGCAGCGTCTACCCAGCGGCCCTTGCTCGCCATGCGTGCATGCGCGGCCATGATGACGCCTGTGCCAATGGGTTTGGTCAGAATCAAACGTTCGCCCAACCGCATGCCGCCTTTGGTCATGGCCGTGCCAGCCACCAGCGGCCCTCTGCCGGAGGGCTGGTCGGGCATCAGCCCCTGAATGGCAAAACCCAGCGCGAGTTCTTGCCCCTCACCCGTGTGGCCGCCAACCAGTGCACAACCTGCGGCATTGAGCACCTCCACGGCCCCGCTCATCAACTGGCGCACGGTGTCTTCCACTTTGCTTTCGAGCCCAGGCGGTATGGTGGCTACGGCAGTGCATGTGTGTGGCGCAGCCCCCATGGCGTAAACATCACCTAGCGCGTGGTTGGCTGCAATTCGCCCAAAAACGTAGGGGTCGTCGATGAATGCACGAAAAAAATCCACCGTCTGAACCAGCAATTGCCCTGGCGGTACGCGTACCACCGCGGCATCGTCTGGCGAGTCCAGCCCCACCAGAACCCCCGGTTGCGGCAGCACATGGATGGCAGCCAGCGCGCGTGACAAGACGCTGCTGCCCACCTTGGCCCCACAACCGCCGCAGCGCATGGCCTGTGCGGCCAGGGCCTGGCGTGCTTCCTCGTCACTCAGCGCCAGATCCGGGTGGTTGGCAGCAACCGTTTGCTGCACCATGGAGGGCGTCAACTCAGAAAAACGGCGCATGAAACGCTGATCGATCCAGCGCTTCCAGTGCCACACCCATGCCCCTTGCAGGCCCCAGCGGCCACGCGACGCCACAGCATATTCATCACCAGTGCCCATCAGGGCCAGCCAATGGCGTTGGGGCTGGTAGCGTGCCAAGGGCTGCCCTTGCAGTGCGTTGCGAAGGTTGTCGGCCAGCGGGCGGCCCATGCGCACGGCAAACACACCCGCCTTCTCCAGCGCTCGCCCCTCCCATGCCGCCACATCCCCGGCTGCAAAAATGAGCGGGTCATCCACTGTCTGCAATGTGTCGCGCACTTTGACGAAGCCCCGCGCATCCAAGGCAAGGCCCGTACCTGCAAGCCATGCTGGTCCACCGGCCTGCGTCGCCCACACAATCTCGTCAAAAGGCCCGATCCATTCGCCATCAACCCTTACACCTTTAGCGGACACCTCTTGCACCCGGGCTCCCAGGTGCAGCCGCACGCCACGCGCTTGCAGGTGCGCGCGCATCATGTGCCGCACCCGGCGGTTGTGTGTGGGCATCACGTCTGGTGCGGTATCGAACAGGTCGAACGACAGTGAAACGCGAGCCTTTCCCTGCAACGCGCGTTCCCGCTGCATGCGGTGTTGCATGGAAAGCAGCAACTCAACCCCGCCCGCACCAGCGCCAACCACCGCCACGCGCAATGGCGCTTCACTGTGGCGCACTCGCTCCAGCAGGGCCCGCCAGCGTTCATCAAACTGGCGTATTGGCTTGACGGGCACAACATGTTCCGTAGCGCCCGGCACCCCCTCCGTGCGTGGCGTAGAGCCGGTGTTGATGCTCAGCAAGTCATAGGGAACCGGCGGGCGGTTTCGGCACAGCACCAGCCGGGCCTCACGGTCCAGCCCGATCACCTCGTCATTGAAAAAGCGGCCGCCCGCAAACACAGCCAGGCGGCGCAGATCCAAATGCACATCGTCGAACCCGTAATGGCCCGCCACGTAACCCGGCAGCATGCCGGAGTACGGGGTATGCGTGTCCGTACCGATCAGCGTCAGCCGAACGCCAGGCATGGGGCGCATGCCAAAGCTGCGCAGCACCCCTACGTGGCTGTGCCCTCCCCCCACGAGGACGATGTCTTTCAATACCGGTTGTGTCGTGCTCTGCATGTCTTGGGCCTTGGCCGTGCGATCTTAGCCGCTGGCAGGCGCCGTCACGCCACCACCACGCCGCCGCCGGATTTACCTCACCCGGTCCCCTGAACGCATACGCCGCCAGCAGGCAGGCTCATCCCACGGCCTTGGCACAGTCGTTTGTGCCACCACGCTGCACACAGGTGCTGTGCGCCCGTTGATCTTCACCCAGTTCCGGATCACGTTCCACATGTCAGGCTCCTTGCCAAGTGGCGGCCCACGCCGCGCCTGATCCAAAGATAGAGCCACTCCGTATCAAAATACGATACGGAAACACGGCATCATGTCCATATGAGTGAAATCGACCGCCTCTACCGCTATCGCCGCCTGTTCACCAGCCGCCACGCCGTGCCAACGCAAGAACTGATGGACACGCTGGGCATTTCCATTGCCACACTCAAGCGCGACCTCGCCAAGCTGCGCGAACGCCTCAATGTGCAGGTGGAATTCGACCGCACGCTGGGTGGCTACCGCCTCGTGCCCGGCCAAGGCAGCCGCGAACTCCCTGGGCTCTGGATGAACTCGCAGGAGCTGGTGGCACTCGCCACCTTGCAGCAACTGCTGGCGGAATTCGCCCCTGGTTTGATGGCAGACAAGCTGGCTCCCCTCAAACAGCTTCTGGCCCGGCTGCTGCACGACGCCGACCTGGACAACGTTGCCCTGGCGCAGCGAATACGCCTGGTGCAAGCGGGCCAACGCCGCCTGCCCCCCGCCGCCTTTGAAGCCGCAGCATTTGCCACGCTATCGCGGCAAAAACTGCGCCTGCGCCACTTCAACCGCGAAAACGCCCAGACCACCGAGCGCACCGTATCCCCCCAGCAACTGGTGCGCTACCGCGACAACTGGTACCTGGACGCCTGGTGCCACTGGCGCAATGCCTTGCGCAGCTTTTCGGTCGATGCACTGGAACACTGCGAACTCTTGCCTGACGAAAAGGCCATAGACGTACCGACCGAACAACTCCAGGCCGCCACGCAATCCACCTACGGCATATTCAGCGGCCCAACCCGGGCATGGGCCGAGCTGCGCTTCAGCGCAGAGCGCGCCCGCTGGGTGAGCGGCGAAACCTGGCACCCCGAACAGCAATCCGAGTGGTTGCCCGACGGCAGCTACCGCCTGCGTGTGCCCTATGGGGACGACCGCGAACTGGTGGGCGACATCTTGCGCCATGGCCCT
>CAMLOF010000251.1 GCA_946481585.1 uncultured Macromonas sp.
GCGGGATGACGCGGTTGTAGTCGGGGAACTTGCCTTCCACCAGCTTGGTGACGAATTCCATGCCCTCGAAGCTGAACTTGGCCTGGTTGGCGGCGAACTGCATCTCGATGGCGCCGTCCTTGTCGCTCAGCAGGCGCTGCAGTTCCAGCACGGTCTTGCGCGGAAGAATCACTTCCTGCTTGGGCACTTCCACGTCCAGGTCGGCGCTGGCAAAGGCCAGGCGGTGGCCGTCGGTGGCCACCAGGCTCAGCTTCTTGCCTTCGGCCACGAAGAGGATGCCGTTGAGGTAGTAGCGGATGTCGTGCACCGCCATGGCGAACGACACCTGGCCCAGCAGGCTCTTGAGGGTTTTTTGCGGCACGCTGAACACCGGGCCGAAGCTGGGCGACTCCTGCACCAGCGGGAAGTCCTCGGCGGGCAGGGTCTGCAGGGTGAACTTGGACTTGCCGCCCTTGAGCACCAGCTTGGACTGCTGCGACTCCAGGCTCACGGTCTGGTCGGCAGGCAGGGTGCGCAGGATGTCGATGAGCTTGCGCGCGCCCACGGTGGTGGCAAAGCTGCTGTCGTCACCGCCCAGGTCGGCGTGGGTGCGGATCTGGATTTCCAGGTCCGACGTCGTCAGCTGCACCTGGCCCGCTGTCTTGCGGATCAGCACGTTGGCCAGCACGGGCAGGGTATGACGGCGTTCCACGATGCCCGCCACCGATTGCAGCGCGGCCAACACTTTGTCCTGGGTCGATTGAAAAACGATCATGTCCTTGCTTTCTTACCGGGTTGACGGGTGGTGATTGCCATTCACATTGTCACAGTTTTATGGGGCACTTCCTGGCGGGGCGGGTCAGCCCTTCAGGGTCTGCTCCAGCACGTGCAACTGCTGGTTGAGCTCGCTGACGGTCTGGCGCTCGGCCGCAATCTTGCGCACGGCATGCAGCACGGTGGTGTGGTCGCGCCCGCCGAACAGCTCGCCGATCTCGGGCAGGCTCTTCTGCGTGAGTTCCTTGGCCAGGAACATGGCAATCTGGCGCGGCCGGGCAATGTTGGCGGGCCGCTTCTTGGAATACATGTCGGCGACCTTGATCTTGTAGAAGTCGGCCACCGTTTTCTGGATGTTTTCCACACTGATCTGCCGGTTCTGGATCGACAGCAGGTCTTTCAGCGCGTCGCGCGCCAGCTGGATGGAAATGTCCTTCTGGTTGAAGCGCGAGTAGGCGAGGATCTTGCGCAGCGCGCCTTCGAGCTCGCGCACGTTGGAGCGCACGTTCTTGGCGACGAAGAAGGCCACGTCTTCGGGCATGGCGGTGCCTTCGCTCTCGGCCTTGCTGATGAGAATGGCCACGCGCATTTCCAGCTCGGGCGGCTCGATGGCCACCGTGAGGCCGGAGTCGAAGCGCGACACCAGGCGCTCGTGGATGTCCGTCAGCCCCTTGGGGTAGGTGTCGCTGGTCATGACGATGTGGCTCTTCTTGGCCAGCAGCGCCTCGAACGCGTTGAAGAATTCTTCCTGCGTGCGTTCCTTGTTGGCGAAGAACTGCACGTCGTCGATGAGCAGCAGGTCGAGCGAGTGGTAGCGCTCCTTGAACTCGTCGAAGGTCTTGCGCTGGTAGGCCTTGACCACATCCGACACGAACTGTTCGGCGTGGATGTAGAGAACCTTGGAGCCGGGCTTGTCGGCCAGCAGCTGGTTGCCGATGGCGTGCACCAGGTGGGTTTTGCCCAGGCCCACGCCGCCGTAGATGAACAGCGGGTTGTAAAGCTGCCCCGGGCTGCCCGCCACGTGCATGGCCGCTGCGCGTGCCATGCGGTTGGCGGAGCCTTCCACCAGGGTGGAGAAGGTGAGCGCGGTGTTGAGGCGGTGCTTGTGGGCGTCGGCCTTGGGTTCGGCGGGTGGGGGCACCTCGGGCAGCTCGGCAAACACCGCGTCTTGCGGCGCCTGCGTGGGGCGGCCTGGTTGGCCAACGCCAGTTCTGGCGGGGGCTTCACGCGGAGCGAGCGCTAACTCCAGTTGCACCGGGCGGCCCGCCAGGGCTTCCAGCGAGGCGGCAATCTTGCCTGCGTACTGCGCGCGGATCCAGTCCATCTTGAAGCGGTTGGCCACGGCCAGCGTGACCTTGTCGCCGTTGCCAGACACCTTGGCAGAAAGCGGGCGAATCCAGGTGTTGAACTGCTGTTCGGGCATTTCCTGCGCCAGTTGTTCGACGCAGGCCAGCCACAGATCGGGCGTGCCTTGGGCGGCGTCGGGCAAAGGATGGGGCAGGCTCATGGGAACGATGGGCGGGTCAGGCTGGAGGAGGGGAGGTTGTGGAAAGCTGGCGCCGGGCCAGCGTTGGATTGTAGTGCGGAACCGGAGTTATCCACATGCTGGTTTGTGCCATGGCGAACAGCGAACGATCGTGCTTGAAAGCCCGCGATTTGGCCAAACCCGGAAATTTTGCAATAATCACGGGTTCTCTTGGAATCTGAACCCTTTCTAACCCGGGCGCGCAGCCGGGCCACTACGCGGGCACAGCCTGCAGTGTGGTTTCAAGCGCACCCGATTGGACCGAATCATGAAACGCACCTACCAACCGTC
Organism: uncultured Macromonas sp.; assembly: GCA_946481585.1. Next base: position 2,570 of record CAMLOF010000251.1, read on the forward strand.
CAAAATCAAACGCGCCCGTACCCACGGCTTCCTGGTTCGCATGAAGACCCGTGGCGGCCGTGCTGTGCTGAACGCACGCCGCGCCAAGGGCCGCAAGCGCCTGGCTGTCTGAGCCAGGGTTGAGCCAGCTTCGGCCGTCCGTCACGGCTGAGCCTGCCGGCTTGTCCACGCCTCGGGCCTGTCGCTTGGAGCGCATTCGTTCACGCCCCCAGTTCGAGGCAGCGCTCGCTGGCCCGCCGGTGGCCAAAACGCAGCACTTCGCCCTGCACATGACCGACACCTCCGCCCACAGCGGTGCCCACGGGTTGTTTCCCGGCGGTGGCACTTGGCTGGGTGTGTTGATCCCCAAGCGCTGGGCGCGCCGCGCTGTTACCCGCAACACCCTGCGCCGCCAAATTTATGCGGTGGCGCGGGAGCTTGCGCAAACGCTGCCGCCGCAAGCGCTGGTGGTGCGTCTGCGCAGCGGTTTTGCACGCGACCAGTTCATCAGCGCAACGTCAGATGCGCTGCGCATTGCTGCGCGTGCCGAACTGCAGGAATTGCTGGGCGACCGCCTGGCCCGCCGACTGCGGCAACAGGCCGTGGCAGGGGAGCCCCATGCTTGACTGGCCGCGCCGCGTGCTGATTGGCATCGTCAAAGGCTACCGCCTGTTGTTGAGCCCTTGGCTCGGCTCGTCCTGCCGGTTCGAGCCCACCTGCTCCGCTTACGCGTTGCAGGCGCTGGAGCGCCACGGCGCGCTGGCTGGCGGCTACCTCACCCTCAAACGGCTGGGCCGTTGTCACCCCTGGTGTGACGGCGGCTGCGATCCCGTGCCTGAACAGGTGCGCAGGCCGTTCTCCACCCTCACGTCCGCAACGACTGAAAAGAAACCGTCATGAGCGACATCCGCCGATCCATCCTCTGGGTGATTTTTGGTTTCTCGCTGATCCTGATCTGGGATCAGTGGCAGATTTACAACGGCCACCCGGCCACCTTCTTCCCCTCCAGCAGCGCGAAGAAGGCAGCGGTGACCCAGCCTGCCGCCAAGGACGCCGGTGTGCCCCAGGCAGCAGCCTCTGCGGCGGGTGCATCTGAAGTGCCTTCTGCTGCACCCAGCATTCCGCGCCAGACGCATGTCGTCACGACCGACGTGCTCAAGCTCACGTTCGACAGCGAAGGTGGCTCCCTGGTGGGCGCGCAGATGCTCAAGCACGCTGCTGTGACCGGTCTGGGCAAGGACAAGCCCCTGGAGCCGCTGCAGCTGCTCAACCAGGATGAGAAGCACACCTATGTGGCGCAGACCGGCCTGATCGGCGGCAGCTTCCCGACCCACAAGACGCCGATGCGTCTGGTGTCTGGCGGCACGCAACTGGCCGACGGCCAGGACAGCTTGGCCCTGCGCTTCGAGTCCGATCCCGCTGGCGGCCTGGTGCTGGCCAAGACCTATACGGTCAAGCGCGGCGCCTACGACATTGGCGTTAAGCACGAAGTGATCAACCGTGGTGACGCGGCCGCTACGCCGCAGCTCTACCTGCAACTGGTGCGTGACGGCGCCAAGGCCGAGAGCGAGACGCCCTTCTATTCCACCTTCACCGGCCCGGCCGTTTACAGCGAAGCCTCCAAGTACCAGAAGGTGAGCTTTGAGGATGTGGACAAGAACAAGGCCACCTTCCAGAAAACCGCCACCGACGGTTACGTGGCCATGGTGCAGCACTACTTTGCCAGCGCCTGGCTGCTGGGCCAGGGCACCGAGCGCGAGAACTTCGTGCGCAAGGTGGGCAACCTGTATTCCGCAGGCATGATCACTGGCGTGGGCAGCATTGCGCCTGGCGAAACCAAGGCGCTGGACGCCAACCTCTTCGTGGGCCCGCAGGCCGAGAAGATGCTGGAGAAGCTTGCCCCCGGCCTGGAGCTGGTGAAGGACTACGGCTGGCTGACCATCCTGGCCAAGCCGCTGTACTGGCTGCTGGA
>CAMLOF010000252.1 GCA_946481585.1 uncultured Macromonas sp.
ATGTCCACGGTGTTGCGGTCGGCCCAGACGCCCAGCTGCTCGCGCGCTGCAGCGCGGAATGTGTCTGCCGCCGCCAGCAGCACCGAGGCGCCCGCGTGCGACAGGTGCCAGGTCAGCTTGCCAATGGTGGTGGTCTTGCCCGCGCCGTTCACGCCCGCCACCATCAGCACGGTGGGGCCGTCTGGCTGGGCGCCAATGGCCAGGGGCTTTTGCAAAGGTCGCAGCAGTTCGGCAATCGCTTCTGCCAGCAGGCCTTTCACCGCCGCCGGTTCTGTCACCTTGGCAGCCTTCACGCGCAGCTTCAGGTCTTGCAGCAGGTGCTGGGTGGCCTGGGTGCCGGTGTCGGCCATCAGCAGGGCAGCTTCCAGTTCCTCGTAGAGCTCATCGTCTATGCGGGTGCCGGTGAAGACGGTGGTCAGGCTGCTGCCCGTTTTCTTCAAGCCCTGGGCCAGGCGGCCCAGCCAGCCTTGGCGTGGCGCGGTTTGCTCAGTTGGTGTGATCTCTGCCTTGGACGCTGGCGCAGGGCTGGGTGCCGGTGTGGCGGCGGCAGGGGGCAGGGGCGCAGCAGGCGGTGCAGCAGGGGCGGGGGCGGTCTGTGGCGGGGCCACGGGCGTTTCGGCAACAGTCACCGCCTCGGCGGGGGCGGTTTCGGCGGCAGGTGGCGACGAAAAGAATTTTTTCTTGAGGAAGCTGAACATTTGGGGTGTTTCTAGAATCAGGTGCATTCTATGAAACCCAATCATCTTGTTCACGCCGGGGTACTGGCTTTTGCCGCCTGGCTTCTTCCCCTGGCCCCTTCGGTGGCACAGGTTCCGGCACCGGGTGCCCGTCTGGCCGAACTGGCGGGCGCCGCCCAGACGGGCGCCACCGCCCAGACCTTCACGCTGTCCAACGGCATGACGCTCATCGTCCAGCCAGACCGGCGAGCGCCCACCGTGGTGCACATGGTCTGGGTGCGCGTGGGCTCGGTCGATGAGGTGAGCGGCACGTCTGGCGTGGCCCATGTGCTGGAGCACATGATGTTCAAAGGCACGCCCACCTTGGCCGAAGGCGAGTTCTCGCGGCGCGTGGCGGCCCTGGGCGGGCGCGACAACGCCTTCACCAGCCGCGACGTGACCGCCTACCACCAGCAGGTGCCCGCCAACAAGCTGGCCGACGTGATGGCCCTGGAGGCCGACCGCTTCGCCAACATGCAGTGGGCCGACGACGCCTTCCGCCGCGAGATGGGGGTGATCAAGGAGGAACGGCGCCAGCGCACCGAAGAGTCGCCCCAGGCGCTGATGTTCGAGGCTTTCAATGCCACTGCCTTCCTCGCGCACCCATACCGGCGCCCCATCATCGGCTGGATGAGCGACCTGCACTCCATGACGCCCGACGACGCGCGCGACTTCCACCGCCGCTGGTACGTGCCAGCCAATGCCGCCGTGGTGGTGGTGGGTGACGTGGACGTGGACCAGGTGCGTGCGTTGGCCGAAAAACACTACGGCGCCATTCCCGCCCGTGCCGTGCCTGAGCGCAAGCCGCAGGTGGAGCCTGAACAGACCGGCCCGCGCCGCGTCACCTTCCATGGCCGCACGCAGCAGCCGTCCTTGTTGCTGGGGTACAAGGTGCCCCAGTTGACCGGCCCGGATGCCACCGACGCCAGCAACCAGGACGCGCTGGCGCTGCTGCTGCTGTCTGGTGTGCTGGATGGCAACAGCGCGTCCCGTTTGGAGCGGCGCCTGGTGCAGGGGCAGGGTGGTAAACGATTGGCCGACAGTGTGGGCGCTTCCTACGGGCTCATGGGCCGTGGGCCGCAACTCTTCATGCTCAGCGGCACGCCCAAGGCAGGTATCGCGCCTGAGCAGCTGGAGGCCGCGTTGAAAGCCGAAATCCGGCGCATTGCCCGCGAAGGTGTGAGCCAGGCGGAGCTGCAACGCGTGAAGAACCAGTGGACCGCCAGCGAGGTTTTCCAGCTCGACTCCATGTTCGCCCAGGCGCGCGAACTGGGTAGCCACTGGTCGCTAGGCTGGCCGGTGGACGCCGGGCAGACGCTGATGCAGCGCCTGCGCGAAGTCACCCCCGAACAGGTGCGCAGTGTTGCCCAGCGCTATTTCGATGACCGTCAACTCACCGTTGGCCTGCTGTTGCCGGAGGTGACGCGATGAGCCCCCTTTCGCAGACCGTGCGCAAGACATTTGCCACCTTCACCTTGATGTTCCTGGGCCTGCAGGCGGCCTGGGCAGCCTTGCCCATTGAACAATGGGCCTTGGACAACGGCGCCAAGATCTACCTGGTGCGCTCACCGGGCTTGCCCATGCTGGACGTGCAGATCGACGTGGACGGCGGCAGCCGCCGCGACCCGGCGGACCAGGCTGGTCTGGCACAGACCACAGCGCTCATGTTCGGCAAAGGCGTGGCGGCACAGGGCCAGAACACGGCCTTGGACGAAAACGCCCTGGTCGAGGCCTGGGCCGACCTGGGTGCGCAGTTTGGCGCCAGCGCCAGCAGCGACAGGTTGACGTTCCAGTTGCGCACGCTCACCCAGCCCGATCTGTTGCAGGCCGCCGTGGCGCTGGCCGCGCGCCAACTGGCTGCCCCGGCCTTTGCCGAGCCCGTGTGGGTGCGCGAACGCGAGCGCCTGTCTGCCGCGTGGCGCGAGGCGCAGACCCAGCCCGGCACGCTGGCCGAAAGGCGCTTTGCCCGCGCGGTCTATGGCACACACCCCTATGGCGCCGACGCCAACCCCGAGAGCTGGAAGCGCATCAACGCGCAAGCCATGCGCGCCCATTACCGCCGCCATACCCAGGTTTGCAACGCCCGCGTCACGTTCGTCGGCGCCATCGACAGGGCAGGGGCGCAGGTGCTGGCAGAACGTCTGCTGGCTGGGTGGACGGCACACGGCTGCTCCTCCCTGCCAACGGTGCCCGAAGTGACCGCACTCAAAGAAGCCCAGCAGATCCGCGAGCCTTTTGCGGCAGCCCAGGCGCAGGTGCTGGTGGGGCAGCCCGGCATTGCCCGTTCCGACCCCGACTTCCTCGTGCTCACCGTGGGCAACCACATCCTGGGCGGCGGTGGCTTCAACTCCCGCCTGATGCGTGAAATCCGCGAGAAGCGCGGCCTCACCTACGGTGTCTACAGCTACTTCTCGCCCGGGCGGCATGCGGGTGCCTTCACCGTGGGCCTGCAGACGCGGCCCGACCAGGCCGCGCAGGCCGTGGCCCTGGTGCACGAGGAACTGCGCCGCTTCGTGCAGGACGGCCCCACCGACGCCGAACTGGCCGAGGCCAAGGCTTCCCTCATCAACGGTTTCGCATTGCGGCTGGACAGCAACCGCAAGCTGCTGGACAACGTCGCCTCGCTGGCGTGGAACGGCTTGCCGCTGGACTACCTGGATACCTGGACCACCCAGGTCCAGGCCATCACGCGCGAGCAGGTCGTGCGCGCCTTCCAGCGCGTGCTCCAGCCGGACCGCATGGTCACGGTCGTGGTTGGGGGAGCGCAATGACGGCGCCGGGCGAAGTCCGCATCATCGGCGGCCAGTGGAAGCGCAGCAAGCTTTCCGTGCCCGTGCGGCCCGGCCTGCGCCCCACGCCCGACCGCGTTCGCGAAACCCTCTTCAACTGGCTGGGGCAGGACCTGACGGGCCAGCGTTGCCTGGACGCCTTCGCGGGCAGCGGTGCGCTGGGCTTCGAGGCCGCTTCGCGCGGTGCCGCGGAGGTACTGCTGTGCGAGCTGGACGCCACCCTCGCGGCCAGCATGCGCGGCCACGCGCAGCGCCTGAAGGCCAGCCAGATCACCGTGCGCCAGGGAGACGCCCTGGCCACCCTGCGCGCGGCGCGGCAGGGCGCCTGGGACGTGGTGTTCCTGGATCCACCCTTTGCCCAGGGCCGAAACGAGGCCTTGTTTCAGCAGGCGCTGGAGGCAGCCGCACCGCTGCTCACACCGCTGGGTTACCTCTACCTGGAGGCGCCGCGCGAATGGGTGGATGACGACGTAGCAGCCCTGGGGCTGCAGCGCGTGCGCCACGGCAAGGCCGGGCAGGTGCATTACCACCTCTTTGAACGCAGGCAAGAGCCCTCCGGCGATAATCCGGGGCCATGAGCGCAACACCGTCTACCGCCTCGCGGCGCATCGCTGTCTACAGCGGCACCTTTGATCCCATCACCCTCGGTCACGAGGACGTGATCCAGCGCGCCGCAGGCTTGTTCGACGAATTGATCGTGGCCGTGGCCGTGGCCCACCACAAGAAGACCCAGTTCACGCTGGAGCAGCGCATGGCGATGGTGACCGAAAGCATGCGCCATTGCCCCCAGGTGCGGGTCCTGCCCTTCGAAGGGCTGATCATGGACTTCTGCCGCGAGCACGGTGCCAGCGCCGTGGTGCGCGGCATCCGCAACGTGGCCGACTTCGACTACGAGGCCCAGATGGCCGCCATGAACCGCAAGCTGCTGCCCTCGGTGGAAACCATCTTCCTGCTGCCCCAGGCGCAACTGCAATGCATCTCCAGCACCCTGGTGCGCGAGATTGCCAAGCTCGG
>CAMLOF010000253.1 GCA_946481585.1 uncultured Macromonas sp.
GGCGTGCTCACGGTCGAGGGTGTGATTCAGAAGTCCAGCAACGTGGGGGCGCTGAAGATCGCGCAGAAGATGAGCCCGCAGGAAATGTGGGACACCTTCACCGCGCTGGGCTACGGCCAGAAACCGCGCATCGAGTTTCCAGGTGCCGTGCCGGGGCGCGTGCGCCCGTGGAAGAGCTGGCGTCCCGTCGAACAAGCCACCATGTCCTATGGTTACGGCCTGTCGGCATCGCTGTTCCAGATGGTGCATTCGTACACCGCGTTCGCGCACGACGGCTCCATCATCCAGCCCACCATGCTCAAGAACAGCGAAGCTGCCGTGGGGCGCAAGGTGTTCTCTGCCGAGACGGCAGCCGCCGTGCGCAAGATGCTGCAGATGGCCGCAGGCCCTGGCGGCACAGGCCAGAAGGCGCAGACGGTGGGTTACTCGGTGGGCGGCAAATCGGGTACCGCGCGCAAGCAGATGGGCAAGGGCTATGCGGCGAACAAATACCGTTCCTGGTTCACTGGTATGGCTCCCATCGACAAACCGCGTATCGTGGTGGGCGTGATGGTGGACGAACCCAGCAATGGCCAGTATTACGGCGGCCTGGTGGCCGCGCCCGTGTTCAGCGAAACCGTGCAGCAGGCTTTGCGCATCCTGGGCGTGCAGCCAGACATGAACGTCAAGCCGCAAATCGTGGCCGAGACGGTGGAGGAATCGATTTGATCCAGACCCTCCACTCTGCACTGGATGCGGCCCGCTGGCTGCAGGCGCACGGCGCTGCGGCGCTGCGTGTGGACAGCCGCCGTGTTCAGCCTGGCGATGCGTTCGTGGCCTGGCCTGGCGCCGCGCAGGACGGGCGCCGTTACGTGAATGCTGCGCTGCAGGCAGGCGCCGTGGCGTGCCTGGTGGAGCGCGATGGCGTGGAGGCCTATGGTTTCACCGATCCGCGAATCGCAGCGGTGACCGGGCTCAAGCAGGCCACAGGCGAGATTGCCGATCACTTCCACCGCCATCCCAGCCACGAAGTTAAGGTCGTGGCCATCACCGGAACCAACGGCAAGACTTCCACTGCGTGGTGGACAGCTCAGTGGCTGACGGCCTTGGGCACGCGTGCCGCAGTGATGGGCACGCTGGGTGTTGGCGTGCCAGGTGCCGACTTTGATGCCACCGGCCTGACCACGCCCGATCCCGTCACGCTGCAAGCCGGATTGCGGCGTTTCGTCACGGGCGGTGTTCGCGCCTGCGCTATCGAGGCGTCGTCCATCGGCCTGGAAGAAGGCCGCCTCAACGGTACACGCATCCACACCGCCATCTTCACCAACCTCACGCAGGACCACCTCGACTACCACGGCACGATGGAGGCTTACTGGCAGGCCAAGCGTGCGTTGTTCACGTGGCCCGGCCTGAAGGCCGTGGTGGTGAATGTGGACGACCCCCGTGGCGCAGAACTGGTGGAGGAACTGCAGCCTCACGCGGACAGCGGCGAAATCGATCTGTGGACGGTTTCTGCGGCAGGGCGTCCCGCCCGTCTGCATGTGCCCGACTGGACCTTGACCGATACCGGCCTGCGCTTCCATGTGGTGGAACAGTTGCCCGACGGTCGCGCCAGTGCTGTTCACCAGATCAAGTTGCCTCTGGTGGGCGAATACAACCTTTACAACCTGTTGTGCGCTTTGGCTGCTGCCCGCGCACAGGGGTATGCCCTGACAGACGCCGTGCAGACCAGCCGTGCCCTGACACCCGTGCCGGGGCGCATGCAGTCGGCCTGGGCCACGGAAGATGACGCGCTGCCACTGGTGTTGGTGGACTACGCCCACACCCCTGACGCACTGGAAAAGGCCTTGCAGGCCCTGCAGCCGCTGGCCATGCAACGAGGCGGCCGCCTGTGGTGCGTGGTGGGCTGCGGTGGGGACCGCGACGCCACCAAACGCCCCTTGATGGCGGCCGTGGCCGAACGCGAGGCAGCCCAGCTGGTGCTCACCAGCGACAACCCGCGCACCGAGGATCCGATGCACATCCTGCAGCAGATGGTGGCGGGGCTGAGCCAACCCACCTCTGTGCAAGTGCAACCCGACCGTGCACGCGCGATTGCCCATGTGGTGGCGCAAGCGGGCGTGCGTGACGTGGTGCTGCTCGCAGGCAAGGGGCACGAGGACTACCAGGAGATAGCGGGCGTCAAGCGCCCCTTCTCCGACCTGAACGAGGCGCGGCAGGCCCTGCAGCGCCGCCGCTCCTTACCCAAGGAGGCACAGCCATGAAGACTTTGAGCGAGCTGATGCTGACCTTGCCCGGCGCAAGCCCCGTGGGCGACGTGGCGAAGGCCGCCGTGCAGCGCGTGCACACCGACACGCGCACGCTGCGCGCGGGTGACCTGTTCGTGGCCCTGCGCGGCGAGCGCTTTGATGCCAACGACTACCTGGCGCAGGCCCGCGAGGCAGGTGCGGTTTCAGCTGTTGCCGAACGTGGGCTGGCCGCCGCAGGCTTGTGCGGCGTGGAGGTGCCCGATGGCCGCGTGGCGCTGGGCGAACTGGCCCGCCGCTGGCGCGCGCAGTTCCACCTGCCCTTGATCGCCGTGACCGGCAGCAACGGCAAGACGACAGTCACGCAGATGATTGCGTCCATCCTCCGCGCTTCAGCAGGTGATGCAGCGCTGGCCACGCAGGGCAACCTGAACAACGATATTGGCGTGCCCTTGACCGTGTTGCGGCTGCGTCCGGAACATCGCCTGGCGGTGGTGGAACTGGGCATGAACCACCCGGGCGAGATTGCCGGTCTGGCGGCCATTGCCCAGCCCACGGTGGCTTTGGTCAACAACGCGCAGCGCGAGCACCAGGAATTCATGGCCACGGTGGAGGCCGTTGCACGCGAGAACGCCGAGTGCTTCCGTGGCTTGCCTGCCGATGGCGTGGCGGTGTTCCCCGCTGGCGATGACTACACCGGGTTGTGGACCACGCTGGCGCAAGGCCGGCGCACGCTCACCTTTGGTGACGCAGGGGCGGACATCAGCGGCGACGCCGTCTGGACGGGTGCCGCTTGGTCGGTGAACGTGAACACACCGGTTGGCAGCTTCACCACCGAGATCCACATCGCTGGCCGCCACAACGTGCGCAACGCCCTGGCGGCCACAGCCTGTGCTGTGGCGGCTGGCGTGCCTGTCGAAGCCATCGCACAGGGGTTGCGCGCGTTCGAGCCGGTCAATGGCCGCTCCCGCGCACTGGCGCTGCAGGTTGGCGGGCGCAGCCTCACCATGGTGGACGACAGCTACAACGCCAACCCCGACTCGGTGCGCGCCGCCATCGACGTGCTGGCAGAGTTGCCCAGCCCGCGCTTGCTGGCCCTGGGTGACATGGGCGAGGTCGGTCAGCAAGGGCTGGCCTTCCACGACGAGGTGCTGCGTCATGCGCTTGCACGCGGCATCGACCATGTGCTCGTCACCGGGGACTGGATGGCTCAAGCCAGCTTACCGTTGCTGGCGCAGGCGGGCGGCAGGTTGCAGTATTTCCCTGCCTTCGATGCCTTGGCAGAGGCCGCGCTGGCCCTGCTGCCCGGCATGGGCAGTGTGCTGGTCAAGGGCTCGCGCTTCATGCGCATGGAAAGACTGGTGCAGGCTCTGGTAGCCCGTGCCGATGGACAAGATCAAAAAGAGGAGGGCGCGAACCATGCTGCCTAGTCTGGCCCTTTGGTTGCAAGGCCTCGGCCCTGAATTCGGTTTCCTGCGGGTGTTTCAGTACCTGACCTTCCGCGCCGTCATGGCGGCGATGACGGCCTTGGTGCTGGGCATCGGTGCGGGGCCGTGGTTCATCCGCCGTCTTACCGCACTCAAGATCGGTCAGCCCATCCGCGAATACGCGGTGCAGGCGCACCTGAGCAAGAGCGGCACACCCACCATGGGCGGCGTGCTCATTCTCTTCGCCATCGCGCTGTCCACCTTGCTGTGGTTCGACTGGAGCAACCGCTTCGTCTGGATTGTGCTGCTCGTCACCCTGGGCTTCGGCGCCATCGGCTGGGTAGACGACTGGCGCAAGGTCGTGAACAAAGACCCCGAGGGCATGCGCTCGCGGGAGAAGTACTTCTGGCAGTCGGTCATTGGTCTGCTGGCGGCGTTCTACCTGGCGTTCTCCATCTCGGAAAGCTCCAACCAGCGCGTGTTCGAGCTGTTCATCAACTGGGTGGCGTCCGGTTTCACGCTCGACCTGCCGGAGCAAGCTGGGCTGATGGTGCCCTTCTTCAAGGAAATCAGCTACCCGCTGGGCGTGCTGGGCTTTGTCATCCTCACCTACCTGGTCATCGTGGGTTCCAGCAACGCGGTGAACCTGACCGACGGCCTGGACGGCTTGGCCATCATGCCCGTGGTGATGGTGGGCTCGGCGTTGGGCGTGTTTGCCTACGTTACCGGCAACGCGGTGTTTTCCAAATACCTGCTGCTGCCCTACATCCCCGGTACGGGCGAAGTGCTGATCTTCTGCGCTGCCATGGCCGGTGCGGGTTTGGCCTTCCTGTGGTTCAACGCCTACCCGGCGCAGGTGTT
>CAMLOF010000254.1 GCA_946481585.1 uncultured Macromonas sp.
AGGAGCAAATTGACATGACTCAATACATCTTCGAACCCGCCCCCACCCCCAGCGTTGCCGTGCGTGGCCGCACCGAACGCTATGCCGTCAGCCGCATCTTCTGCGTGGGTCGCAACTACGCCGCTCACGCCCGCGAGATGGGCTTCGACCCCGACCGCGAGCCGCCGTTCTACTTCAACAAGACCCCTTGCGACCTGGTTGCTTCGGGCGCCACGGTGCCGTACCCGCCCGGCACGCAAAACTACCACTACGAGATGGAACTCGTCATCGCCATCGGCAAGCCTGTGTTCCGCGTCAGCCCCGAGCAGGCGCTCGCCGCCGTGTGGGCCTACGGTTGCGGGCTCGACATGACCCGGCGTGACCTGCAGATCAAATCCCGCGAAATGGGACGCCCATGGGACTTTGGCAAGGACTTTGAAAACGCCGCCGTCATGAGCGAACTGGTGCCCGCCAGCGACGTGGGCCACCTCAACGCTGGGCGTATCTATCTGGAAGTCAACGGCACGACCCGCCAGGACGCCAACCTCAAGGACCTCATCTGGAGCGTGCCCGAGATCGTTTCCAACCTCTCGCACTACTACCACCTGCAGCCCGGCGACCTCATCTACACCGGCACACCCGAAGGTGTGGGCGCCGTGCAGCCCGGTGACAAGCTCACGGGCGGCATCGACGGGCTGGGCAGCATCGCGCTGACCATTGACCAACCCGAGTGAATTCCTGCGTCAGCGCGCGAAGCGCCTGCGCGTGAGCGCCAGCGCCACCCAGAAGCCCACCACCGTGTAAGCCACCAGCACGCTGGCGTGCAGCAGCACGTTGTCGGGCCACTGGTCCAGGAACAGCGGGCGCACCAGTTGTACTGCGTGCGTCAGCGGCAGCACATTGGCCAGCCACTGCACCATGTCGGGCAACTGCTCACGCGGGAAGAACACGCCGCTCAGGAACATCATCGGCGTCAGGAACAGCGTGAAGTAGTAGGTGAAGAAGTCGTAGCCCTGGGCCAGCGCGTTGAAGATCAGCGCAATGCAGCTGAAGGTCACGCCCACCGCCAGCAGCACGGGCCAGGCCACCAGCAGCTTGGGGCTGTGGCTGATACCCAGCGCCAACATCACGCCCAGGATGGCCGTGACCGTGAACAGCGACTTGAACGCCGCCCACAGCATCTCGGCCAGCAGCACGTCGTCCAACGTGACCGGCGCGTTCATGATGCCGTCCCACGTCTTTTGAACATGCATGCGCGAGAAAGCCGAATACAGCGCCTCGAAGGTGGCGGCGTTCATGGCGCTCATGCAGATGCTGCCGCTGGCCAGGAACAGGATGTAGGGCACCGTGGTGTCCCCCATCTGGATTTGCCCCACCAGCGCGCCCATGCCGTAGCCAAAGGCCACCAGCCAGATCAACGGTTCGGCAATGTTGCCCACGAGGCTGGGGATGGCCAGCTTGCGCCACACCAGCAGGTTGCGCAGGAACACCGGCCAAAAGCGCGTGGACAGGGCAGGGGCACGCCAGTGGCTTTGCGGTGCGGGGCTCGTGTTCGCCATCGCGGGCGAGGTCAAGGTCGGTTCGGTCATGGTGTCGGTCTCGTCAGCCTTCTTCACGGATCTGGCGGCCCGTGAGCTTCAGGAACAGGTCCTCCAGGTTGGCCGGGCGGTGCAGCGTGCGCAGGTGCGTCTGCTCGTTCAACCGGGCCAGCAAGGGCTTGGCGTCCTGGGTGTAGAAGAACACCGTTTCACCGCTCACCTCCACGCGAGCGGCCAGGGCGGCCAGCGGGGAGCGGGCCAGCGCGTGGGCCTCCTCGCCGCCGCTGCCATACACCTCCACCACGTCGGGTTCCAGGTGCTGCGCGATCAGTTCGCGCGGGCGGCCTTCGGCAATCTTCTTGCCATGGTCAATCACGATCAGCCGGTGGCAAAGCCGCTCAGCCTCGTCCATGAAGTGCGTGGTCAGCAGAATGCTTTTTCCCTTCTGCAGCAACTGCTGCAGGCGTTCCCACATCAGGTGCCGCGCTTGCGGGTCCAGTCCGGTGGTGGGCTCGTCCAGCAACAGCAGTTGCGGGTCGTTCACCAGGGCACGCGCCAGCGACAGGCGCCGCTTCATGCCGCCAGACAGTTCACCCGGCCGCGCCTTGGCCTTGTGGCTCAGCGCCGCAAACTCCAGCAGGCCGGGGATGCGCTCGTTCAGCTCGCGCTTGCCCAGGCCAAAGTAGCGCCCGAACACCAGCAGGTTTTCCGCGCAGGTGAAGTCGGGGTCCAGCGTGTCGAACTGGCTCACCACCCCCAGTTGCGCCTTGATGGTTTGCGCCTCCTGCGGCATGGGCAGGTCCAGCGCCGTGATGTTGCCGGTGTCTGGCGTGGTCAGGCCCAGGCACATGCGTATGGTGGTGGTCTTGCCCGCGCCGTTGGGGCCGATCAGGCCCAGGCATTCGCCCCGGGCGATGTGGAAGGACAGATCGTCCACCACGGTGTTGCTGCCGTAGCGCTTGGTGAGGTGGCTGGCTTGGAACAAAGGTGTCATGCCCATCATTGTGCGGGGAAACGCCCGCGGCTGCCCGGCAGGGCTGTCCATTGGCCGATAGGGGCCCCAGTAAAATCCACGCTTTGCCTTCAAGGAAGAACCGTGTCCGACCGCCTGGCCGTGCTGCCGCAGTACCTGCTCCCCAAACGGGCCCTCACCGCCATGGCCGGGGCCTTGGCGCGTCGGCCGCTGGGTGGGTTCACGCAGTCCAACATCCGCCGTTTCGTGGCGCGCTATGGTGTGGACATGAGCGAGGCCGCCGAGCCCGACATCACCCGCTACGCCACGTTCAACGACTTCTTCACCCGCGCGCTCAAGCCGGGCGCCCGTCCGCTGGCCGATGCCGATTTCCTCTGCCCGGTGGACGGCACCATCAGCCAGTTCGGCACTATCGAGCACGACCAGATCTTCCAGGCCAAGGGCCACCGCTACAGCACCACCGCGCTGGTGGGAGGCGATGCGCAACTGGCCGCGCAGTTCCAGGACGGCGCCTTCGCCACCCTTTACCTCAGCCCGCGCGACTACCACCGCATTCACATGCCTTGCGCGGGTCGCCTCAAGCGCATGATCCACGTGCCTGGCGAACTGTTCTCGGTCAACCCCACCACGGCGCGCGGCGTGCCGGGCCTGTTCGCCCGCAACGAGCGTGTGGTCTGCGTGTTCGAAAGCCGCCTGGGCGAGCGCCGTTTCGACTTCGTTCTGGTGCTCGTGGGCGCCACCATCGTTGGCAGCATGGCCACCGTCTGGCACGGCGTGGTCAACCCGCCGCGCCCCGGCAAGGTTCGTGAATGGCGCTATGGCGACATGGCCATCGACCTTCGTGCGGGCGAGGAGATGGGCCGCTTCCTGCTGGGCTCCACCGTCGTCATGCTATTCCCCAAAGACCTGCTGCAGTTCAACCCCGACTGGGCGCCAGCGCGTGCCATCCGCATGGGCGAAGCCATGGGCCTGGCTGCCTGAACCTGTTTTTCAACTTCCATCGGCGAACACCATGACCACTCTCGGCACTCCCCTGTCACCTACCGCCACCAAAGTGATGCTGCTCGGCTCCGGCGAGCTGGGCAAGGAGGTCTTGATTGCCCTGCAGCGCCTGGGGGTGGAAACCATTGCCGTGGACCGTTACGACAACGCGCCCGGCCAGCAGGTGGCGCACCATGCGCGCACCATCACCATGAGCGACCCGGCCCAGCTCAAGGCGCTGATCGAAGCCGAAAAGCCCGATCTGGTGGTGCCCGAGATCGAAGCCATCGCCACCCCCATGCTGCAGGAGCTGGAGGCCGCCGGGGTCGTGAAGGTCGTGCCCACGGCCCGTGCCGCGCGCCTGACCATGGACCGCGAAGGCATCCGCCGCCTGGCCGCCGAAACGCTGGGGTTGCCCACCAGCCCTTACAAGTTCTGCGATTCGCTTGAAGAGCTGCAGGCCGCCATCGACGCGGGCATTGGCTACCCGTGCATCGTTAAGCCGGTGATGAGCAGTTCCGGCAAGGGCCAGAGCAGAATAGACGGCCCGGCCGATGTGAAGAAGGCCTGGGACTACGCCATGGCGGGCGGGCGTGTCAGCCATGGCCGCGTCATCGTCGAAGGCTTCATCGACTTCGACTACGAAATCACCCAGCTCACAGTGCGTGCACGCGGCGCCAGCGGCCAGATCGAAACCCATTTCTGCGACCCGATCGGTCACGTGCAGGTCAGCGGCGACTACGTGGAAAGCTGGCAGCCCATGGCCATGCACCCGGCGGCGCTGGAAAAGTCCCGCCAGATCGCCAAGGCCGTGACGGACAACCTGGGCCAGGGCCTGAACGGTGAGCCCGCAGGCCTGGGGCTGTACGGTGTGGAACTGTTCGTCAAGGGCGATCAGGTGTGGTTCAGCGAAGTCAGCCCGCGCCCGCACGACACCGGCCTGGTCACGCTCGCCACGCAGTGGCAGAGCGAATTCGAACTGCATGCCCGCGCCATCCTGGGCCTGCCGGTGGACGC
>CAMLOF010000255.1 GCA_946481585.1 uncultured Macromonas sp.
CCGTAGATGCGGTCCAGCAGGTGGAAGCCGATGTCGGTCTGGCGGGCAATGTCGAGCGCATCGTCGATGAGGGCTCGCGCTTCTTCACGCCTACCCTCGTGCAGCGCCAGTTCCGCCAGGCGCTGTAGCGACAAGGCCTCGCCCACGGGCCCGCTGATGGCGCGGTGCAAACGCGCCCCTTCACGCAGATGCTCTTTTGCGGAGGCCAGGTCACCGGACAAAAGTTCAGCCTCGCCACGCAAGGTGGTGCCGAAGGCCTGCCCGCGCGCGGCGCCCAGCCGCTGCGCTTCGGTGGCAATGGCGTCGGCGAAGGCAATCACCTCCGCGTAAGGCCGCGCGCCATACAGAAAACGCTGAGTGATGCAGAGGTGCCCGTCGAACACCCGCAAGGCCAGGTGAGGCACATGGCTGGTCTCGTGCAGGTCGGCCCAGACGCTGCGGTGCAGTTCGCCCCGCGCATGGGCAGCGGCGGCCTGCGCCCACGATGCGATCACCAGCGACGTGGTGTCCCCGGTCTCCAGCGCCAGCCTGCGCGCCACGGCTGATTTGGCGGTGCCCACGGCGGGGTCTGCCACGCCCAGGGCGGCCGCACCGCTCCAGGCCAAGGCTTCGCACAAGCGCCCTTCTACAGATACGGGCTTCACCCCCTCCAGCGCCAGCAACGCGCCCTTCGGGTCGCCCAGTTTCACCTGGGCCAAAGCGGCCTTGGCCCGCAGGTCGTGGCTGTCGGGCGCGTTGGCCACGGACGCCGCCAGCCGATAGGCAAACAAAGCCGCAGGGTCGCCTTGGGCGTCCAACGCCTCGGCACGCAGGCGCAGGGCTTCGGGGTGTTGCGGCTCACGTTCCAGCAGCGGCGCGAGCAGATGCAGGGCGTCCGCGAAGGCTGCAAGGCGCATGGCCTCGCGCGCACCCGCCAGCAGCCAAGGAACGGCCTCGCGGGGTTGGCCGCCTGCCAGCCAATGCCGGGCAACGGTGCCCGGCGCGGCGCCCAGATCGCTCAACAGTGCCGCCAGCGCCCGGTGCATCTTCAGGCGTTGATGCGGAGGTATCTGCCCGATGAGGGCCTGGCGGACCAGTTCGTGTCGAAAACGGTAACGCCCCTCTGCCACGACCAGCACGCCCGCCGCCAGCGCAGTATCAATGGCGGCGAAGGCAGGTGCTTGCGCCAGAGCGGCCATAGGCTCCAGGGTGGCGGGCTCCACGCTGTCCCCGCAAAGCGCAAGCCAGCCGAGAAACGCCTGCGCCGCCCCGTCAACATCGCACAGGCGCCGGGCAATGGCTTCTGCCGTGCTGGCGGGCATGGACCCGCCTGCGCTGGCCACCGCACAGCGCGCCAGTTCGATGGCTGCGAATGGGTTGCCCTGCGCCGCCGCCACGATGTGCTCGAGCACCTCGTCTGCCACAGGTGAAGGCACCGAGCGCTCCACCAGGCGGTGCGACTCGTCGGCGTCCAGCGGTTGAACGTCCAGCAGTTGCAGCGCGCCAGCGCGTTGCAGCCGACTGATGCCTCGCGCCAACGCCGAGCCCTCTGGCGGCGGGCGCAAGGTCATCAGCAGACAGACCGGCGGCCCTGCCACGGCAAGCTGCATCAGCACGTCCACGTCGGCGTCTTCGGCCAGGTGAACGTCGTCTGCCAGCAGCAGCAGGGGCGCGCTGTCGGCTGCTGCCAGCAGCAAGCGCCGGATGGCACCCACTACCTGGTGACGCCCCAGCGGCCCGGGCAGAGTTTGGGCAGGCCCGGCCAGGGGAGTGAGTTGGGCCAGCACAGCGCGCGCGGCGGCGCCAACACGGTCCAGCCGCTGGCGGTCATCCAGTATCAGGCGCTGCGCGAGTGCCGACACCAGCCCGTAGGTCTGCCCGGCTGGCGACGCATCCACGCGCACGGCCGACCAGCCGTGGCTGCGCGCCTGTTGCGCAGCTTCGCGGCACAGCGCGCTCTTGCCAATGCCTGCAGGGCCACACAGCGCAATGCCACCAGGCCGCTCCAGAGCTGGCAACTGCAGCCACCTGGCAATCTGCGCCAGTTCCAGGGCGCGGCCCACGAAGACCGGACCTGAAGCTGGCAACCCGGCGACGCAGCGGTCGTAAAGCGCCTGCGTCTGGGCATCGGGCGCAATGCCCAATTCTTGCTGAAGAGCTTCGCGCAGGCGGGCGTACCAGTGCAGGGCCGCCGCACGGTTGCCTGCTTCCAGCGCCTGGCGCATGAGCACGCGGTGCGCTTCTTCGTCGGTGGGGTCGAACCGCGCCAGCCGTTCCCACTGTGCAGCCGCGCGTAGCAGGTCCCTGCAACGCGCCCGCAGGCGCTCCCTGGCGGGCTCGGTCCACGCCTCGTAGCGCGACCCGGGCAGCAGGTCGCCAGCGTAGAGGTCGGCAGCGTCGGCGCAGGCAGCGGCGTCACGCAACTGCAAGGCCGCCTGTGCTGCTTGCTCAAAGGCGTCGGCGTCCACCTGTACGTCGCCGCATGGCCACAGCACCAGCTCGTTGCCTTGCTGCGTAACGGCATCATGGCGGCCCAGGGTCTGGCGCACGTTGTACAAGGCCTTTCGCAAGTTGGCCGCACCGGCTTCGGGGTCCAACTGCGGCCAAAGGGCGTCGATCACCAGATCGCGCGATGCCCGGCGCTGAGGTTGCAGGCACAGCAACTGCACCAGATGCGTGGCGCGGATTGCCGCCCAGCGTTCACTTGGCAGATCGATGCCATCGACCGCCACCGCGAAACCGCCAAGCAGGCGCACGTCGAGCCGGGGCAGTGGTTCGGCGGCTTCCCGGGAGAGCGCTGCGGCGTCCATGCGGCGCAGTATGTGCCTCGCCAGCCCCGTCAGCAAGTACCGTCCATCCCAGGAACGCTCCAGGAACGCGCGGCTGCGATGCTGGCGTCAACAGGCCTGCAAATGCCGGTCTGTCCTCAAGAAAGGAGCACGCCATGAGCACCCAGTTGCTGATTCTTTCACTGCCCCACGACGGTCAGGCGGTACTCAGCCTGTCGTCGCCACCCAAGCTGACCGACCTTCCGGAGCTTGAACGCGCGCTGGCCCAGGGCCTGGAACAGCTGCGCCAGGAACTGTGCGAGTCCACCCCTGCGGCGGGTGAACTGGAGTATGCGTCGTGGACGCCGCTGCACAGACATTGAAGCCGTGTTGTCACACTTTCCAAGGAGTCACGAACCATGAGCACCCCCACCCTGTACGACCGCCTGGGCGGCCAAGAAGGCATCACGCGCATCACGCGCGAGGTCATCAAGAACCACCTGGCCAACCCGCTGGTGAAGAACCGCTACACACACATTCCGGACATGGACCGGGTGGAAAAGCATGTGGTGGAGTTCTTTTGCGCCGGAGCCGGCGGCCCGCAGACCTACACCGGCAAGAACATGCTGGACACACACCGGGGCATGAACATCAGCGAGCAGGAATTCGTTACCGTGGTTGACGACGTGATGGAGGCACTGGCTACCTGCAACGTCGATGCATCCACCAGCAACGAGGTGCTGGCCGTTCTCTGGTCGCTCAAGGGCGAGGTCATCCGCGTCTGACAGCGCTGCGGGCGGGAGGTGGCCTGCCCCCTTCAGTACAATCCCCGGCCCGGACGATCTGCGTGCACAGCGCCGATCGTCCCGTTCAACAACAACCGGAAAATCATGCGTTATTCAGTGTCCCACCACAAGCTCAACCTCATCCTGCAAGCCCAGGGCTTGAGCACCGGCGATGCAGGCGGCATCGACAAGCTTTTTGGTGGCAACGACGGCTACTACTGGTTCGGCACGCTGCGCGACCTGTGCCCGCCCGGCAAGACGATCACCTGGGAGAACCAGTACGACATGGTCAACGCCATTCAGGCACACGAAAACGCCACTGCAGAAGAAGACGAGATGAAGCCGCAGGTGCCGAGCCCGGCCAACATTGCAGCAATATCCAAGCTGCTCGGCGACCCGATCTGACGCCGAGTACCGTCAGTTCATGCGCAGGGGCAAGGCGGCACCGATCAACATGAACACGCCTCCGCACACTTTGTTGAAGCGGCGCCCCGCGCGCTCCAGCCAAGGCCGCACACGGTGCGCCAGGCTGGCAATCAGCCATTCGGTGATGATTTCTGTGGCGGCGAATGTGCCAGCCATGACCAGGAACTGAACAAACAGGCTGCGTGCCGGGTCGATGAACTGCGGCAGGAAGGCGGCAAAGAACAGCAGCGCCTTGGGGTTGGTGAGCGCAGACAAGGCCCCCTGGCGGAACAGCGACGCACCACTGCGTGCCTTGCCCTCCTGCGGCAGGTCCACCCCCACGGGCGGTGCGCGCCACACCTGAATACCCAGCCACACCAGGTAGGCGCCACCCAACCATTTCATCACCGTGAGCCACACCACCGAGGTCTGCAACAAGGCCCCGATGCCGAACATGGACAGCGCGATGATGACCACGAACCCCAGCGCCCCACCCATGATGGTGTAGAGCGTGCGCACGCGCCCATGCAGCACGCCGTGCGTGAGCGC
>CAMLOF010000256.1 GCA_946481585.1 uncultured Macromonas sp.
ACGCTTCGCTGCCCCCCGAGGGGGCGTTCGTCGCCTTGGGGCGGCCCGGCGGCGACTCAGCGCCAGACCATCAGGCGGCGCAGGAAATTTCGGAAGTGCCGCGTGTGGGCCTTGAGGTGGTAGTCGGTCCAGGCAACCTGCTCCTCCATCAGCTCCGTCATTTGGGAGCCGAAATCGGCAGGCGGCAGTTCCAGGTGAGCTTCGCTTTCGGATCCGTCGCGCACCACGGTGGCGCCACCCTTGCGGGCGATCTTGAGCATGGCCACGTTTTCGCTGAGCGCGTGGATGTACATCAGCGACACGCCCTGGTTGCGCGCGTGCATCACGGCACGCTCGAACAGGCGGTTGCCATAGCCGCGCCCGCGGGCATGGCGGCTCACGCTCACACCGAACTCGGCGCTGTTGCGGCGGTCCGGCTCAATTGCGTAGGCCAGGTGCGCCATGGCAATCAGTTCCAGGCGGCGGTTGAAGATGCCGAACACCTCGTCCCGGTCGAAGCGGATGCCCTCGACATAGCGGCGAATCTGGTCGTCGTTCGCGGCATAGCCGAAGCGCAGGTAACGGTCCCCCTCACCCAACGCCAGCAAGTGCCGTTCAATGGCCGCGCGCTCCGACACCTCCAACGCCCGGATGGGGACGATGGACGGCGACGAAGGACGTTTAGCAACGGTTGGCATGGCGCGAATATAAGGGTTTTCCCTAGATTTGCAAGCTCCGCTTGTCGCATGGGCTACCAGGGCGTATGGATTTTCAGACGCCAACCCCAACGCACTCAACAAGGCCTGCAGGGGCGCTGGATGAAACACCAGGGAGACGTGCCCCACCCGCTCCACCACGTGCATGTGTGCACCCTGCCAGCGACTGGCCCCTTGCGGGTAGACCACGGCATCGCATGGTGCCTCCCAGCCATGGACCAACGCAAGGTCTTGCGCAGCCTCGTCACAGCCCAGGGCGTTCAACCAATCGCTGCCCTGACGCATCTGGCGACCACAGTCCACGTGGCTGAGGTGAGCCAGCCAGGTGCCCTGGTGCGGCGTGCCCAGGGTAACGATACCCTGCACACGGCTCGCAAGCGGTGGCGCAGCGCCGCCCTCTCTGACCGCCTGCCGCCGCCAGTCACGCCACCACGCCCGTATGGCCAAGCCGCCCATGCTGTGCCCCACCAGCCAGGGGCGCTGGCCGGTGGCCGCTGTCATGCGTTGCACAGCTTCCTCAATCTGCGGCACGTGCTCGTCGATGCTGCCGAAGACGGACCGCAGGGTAATGGCAGTGCACGGAACTCCCCTGGCACGAAGTTCGCGCAACCACGGCACCCAGAGCGCCCGGTTGCACAGGTAGCCGTGTACCAGCACCACGCCCGCGAACTGCCGCGACTCACCGGGTTCCGGCCAGTGGTCAGGCTCGGCGTGCTCGCGCCAAGGCTGGCGCCACGCAAACACCAGGGTGGCCGCCCAGGTTTCGCGCCACCAGGCCACGGCCCAATCCCGCCAGCCAGGCCCGCCATCTGCGTGGCGCGGCGCTTGCGCAAAAGCCATCAGGGAATGGAAAAGCTGTGCCCAAGCCATGCCACCCAGCCAAAAGGCCACCCCGCTCACCGCCCAAGCGGGGTGTTGCGGCCACCAATGCTGCCAGGTCAGCCAAGCCAGCACCAAAGCCCACAACACAGCACCACGCTGCATCCACGCCACCATTGACGGCTCCTCGCGACACAAGACTCCCCAAACGCAACACAAGTGTGCCTGGGGCGACAGTTTCTAGGGGCTTGCCCTGACTGGCCGGACCAAAGCGCACGACCACAATGCCTGCTCCTGACGAATTCTCCAGCAAGCGCCAACCCACCACATGAACAACCAAAAGATCTGGCACGACAGCTACCCCGCGGGCGTTCCACACGACATTGACCCCTCGCAGTACCGTTCTGTCAACGAACTGCTTGAAGCCTCGTTCAAGCGCAACGCCAAGGAGCCAGTCACCGTCTGCATGGACCGCTGGATGACCTACGGCGAGCTGGATGAACACAGCGCCGCACTGGGCGCTTACCTGCAGTCGCTGGGCCTGCCCACGGGTTCGCGCGTGGCCATCATGCTGCCCAACGTGCCGCAGTTCCCGGTGACCATGTCGGGCGTGCTGCGCGCCGGTTACACCTGCGTCAACGTCAACCCGCTTTACACACCGCGCGAACTGGAACACCAGCTCAAGGACTCGGGCGCCGAGACCATCGTCATTCTGGAAAACTTCGCCAAGACGCTGGAAGAGGTGATTGACCACACCCCCATCAAGAACGTGATCGTGGCCAGCATGGGTGACCTGCTGGGCTTCTGGTACGGCCGCTGGATCACCTTCGCCGTGCGTCACCTGGCCAAGATGGTGCCAGCCTACAAACTGCCGCTCACCGGGCCCACGGGGCAGCGGCACATCGTGCCCTTCCGCCGCGCGCTGGACGAAGGGCACCGGCTGAACCTCAAGCCTGCTGACGTGAACCACGACAGCATCGCCTTCCTGCAGTACACCGGCGGCACCACCGGCCTGTCCAAGGGTGCCATCCTCACCCACCGCAACATCATCGCCGCTGCGTTGCAGGCCGAAGCCTGGTTCAACCCGGCGCTGAGCAAGGTGGGCGACGTGCGCCATGCCAACCACATCATGGCGCTGCCGCTGTACCACATCTTCGCGCTCACGCTGATGCTGCTGGTGATACGCCAGGGCGCGCACGCCACACTCATTCCCAACCCGCGCGACATCAACAAGTTCGTGGACGTGCTCAAGAGCCGCCCGTTCAACGTGCTGCCCGCCGTCAACACGCTGTTCAACGGGCTGCTCAACAACGCGCGCTTCCGCCAGCTCGACTTTGCCAGCCTGGTGCTGTCACAGGCTGGCGGCATGGCCGCCGCTGAAGGCACCGCCCGCCAGTGGCAGGCCGTTACCAAGTGCGCCATGATTGAAGGCTGGGGAATGAGCGAGACCTGCGCCATCGGCACCAACAACCCCGTCACCAACAACAGCTTCACGGGCACCATCGGCCTGCCCCTGCCGGGCATCGACATCGCCATCAAGGACGACGAAGGCCAGAGCCAGCCCGTGGGCGCTTCAGGCGAGATCTGCATCAAGGGCCCCAACGTGATGCGCGGCTACTACAACCAGCCGGAGGAAACCGCCAAGACCTTCACCGCCGACGGCTACATGCGCACGGGTGACATCGGCGTGATGGACGAACGCGGCTACATACGCATCGTGGACCGCAAGAAGGACATGATCATCGTCTCGGGCTTCAACGTGTTCCCCACCGAGCTGGACAACGTCATCTCCCTGTGCCCGGGCGTGCTGGAATGCGCCACGGTGGGCGTGCCAGATGAACACTCTGGCGAGGCCATCAAGGTGTATGTGGTGCGCAGCGACCCGACCCTGACGGAAGAAACCGTGCTGCGCTACTGCCACGACAACCTGACCGGCTACAAGCGGCCCAAATACATTGAGTTCCGCGACGAGCTGCCCAAGAGCAACGTGGGCAAGATACTGCGCAGGGAGTTGCGGCAAAAGTGATCCCGGTAGCTGGGATTCCCTGCAAACATCACGAATTCGCCCGCGTTGCCTATACTGGAGGCCACCACCCACTCCGCACCGCCCAGCATGCCCAACCTGGACCCTCGCACCATTGTCTTCCTCACGGGAGCCATGGGTGCATTGATGGCGGTGGTGCTCTATTCGCTCCACCTGGGGCACCGCGCCTCCATACGCGGGCTGAAGGACTGGGCGGCGGCGCCGCTGGTCATCTTCCTGTCAACGCTGCTGCTTGGATTGCGTGGCATTGCCCCCGACTGGGTCACTATCGTGGTGGCGAACCTGATGCTGTTTGGCGGCGGCTTGCTGATGCTGACGGGCAGCCACAAGTTTCTGGACCGCCCTTTGCCGCCATGGGTACATCCTGCCGTGCTGCTGGGCCTGAGCATTCCCCTGATCTGGTGGGGCCTCGTGGCGCCCAACTACAACGCCCGGCTGGTGCTCATCAGTGCAGCCATGGCGTTGCTGCATTCGTTCCACTTCCGGCTCATGTGGCAGCACGACCGGCACAGCTTTGGCGCACGCTTCCTGCTGGTGGTGCTGGGTGCGACCATCCTCATCATGCTGGTGCGCACCATCACTGCGTTGGCCACGCCAGTGGGCAACGATCTGTTCGCACCTTCGACCCTTCAGAGCTTCTACATCGGTGGCTACAGCTTCTCGCTGCTCATGCTCACCATCAGCTTCGTTCTGCTGGCATCGGAACGCCTGCGGCAACAGTTGCACCACCTCATCAGCCACGACACCCTCACCGGGGCACTGAGCCGCAAGGCCATTTTTGACCAAGGTCTGATCGAACTGGAGCGCTGCCGCCGCACACAGCGCCCCATCACAGTGATGATGCTGGACCTGGACCACTTCAAGCTGATCAACGACCGCTACGGCCACATGACCGGGGACCACGT
>CAMLOF010000257.1 GCA_946481585.1 uncultured Macromonas sp.
ATTGCCCGGCGCGGCGCACTCGGCTTCGGCATGCGGGTCATCTACCACAACCGCTCACGGCTGGACGCAGCAACCGAGGCGGAGTGCAAGGCTACCTACGTCAGCAAGGAAGAGCTGCTGCGCCAGGCCGACCACCTTGTGCTCGTGTTGCCCTACACGCCGCAGAACCACCACGCCATCGGCGCGGCTGAATTGGCGCTCATGAAGCCCACGGCAACGCTGGTCAATATCGCGCGCGGTGGCATTGTGGACGACGCAGCGCTGGCACAGGCCCTGCGCGACAAGCGCATCGCCGCCGCTGGGCTGGACGTGTTTGAAGGTGAGCCCAAGATCCACCCAGACCTGCTCACCGTGCCGAACGTGGTGCTCACGCCCCACATTGCCAGCGCCACGCGTGCCACGCGACTTGCCATGGCCAACCTGGCGGCCGACAACCTGATCGCCTTCCTGACCCAAGGCAAGCCTTTGACCCCTGTGAACACTCCGGAGCAGTTGCGCGCGGCCACATAATCGGGGAATGACTGAATTCCCCAATGTGTGGCTGGCGCTGCTGGCTGTTGTTCAGGTTGCCGTGCTGGCGTGGCTGGCACGGCTCGTCAAAGGCGCTGCCGAGCAAGATCCCCGGGCCTCCCAGGATCGCCAGCAGATGCTCGCGCTGATGCAGGCTCAAGCCGAGCGCATAGACCGGCTGGAGCGCGAACTGCGTCGCGAGGTCAGCGAGTCTGCTCGCGGCCAGCGCCAGGAAGTCACCCAGACCCTGGCCACTTTCCAAGACACCCTGCTCAAGCAGGGTGCTGAAACCACCCGTACCCAGAACGCGCAGATCGATGCCTTCGCCCAGCAGTTGGTTCAGCTGCGCGGCACGCTGGGCGACACGCTCACCCAGCAATTACAGGCCTTGAGCGAGGCCAATGCCCGTCGGCTGGGCGAGGTGCGCGCCACGCTGGAAGCCCAGCTCAACCAGCTGCAGCAGAGCAACGCCACCAAGCTGGACGAAATGCGTGCCACCGTGGACGAAAAACTCCACAAGACGCTGGAAACCCGGCTGGCGGAAAGCTTCCAGCACGTGGCGCAGCGCCTGGAGCAGGTGCACAAGGGCCTGGGCGAAATGCAAAGCCTGGCCGCTGGCGTGGGCGACCTGAAGCACCTGCTCACCAACGTGAAAACGCGCGGCATGTTCGGCGAGGCCCAATTGGCGGCGCTGCTGGAGCAGGTTTTCACCCCGGAGCAATACGCCACTCAGGTGGCCACGCGCCCCGGTAGCCGCAATGTGGTGGATTTCGCCATCCGCCTGCCCGGCAAGGGTGATGACGGCACACCTGTCTGGTTGCCCATCGACGCCAAGTTCCCTAACGAAGACTACGAGCGCCTGCTCGAAGCCCAACGCGTGGCCGACCCGATTGCGGCGGATGCTGCAGCCAAGGCGCTGGAGGCCCGCGTCCGTTTGGAGGCCAAGTCCATCGCCGAGAAATACCTGGAGCCGCCGCACACCACAGACTTTGCTTTGCTTTTCCTGCCTACCGAGGGACTCTACGCCGAGGTGCTGCGCCGTCCCGGCCTGGTAGAAGCCTTGCAGCGCGAGCACCGCGTCACCCTGGCGGGGCCCACCACCTTGCTGGCCATGCTCAACGCGCTGCAGATGGGCTTTCGCACCCTGGCGCTGGAGAAACGTTCCAGCGAAGTCTGGCAGGTGCTGGGCGCCGTCAAGACCGAGTTTGGCAAGTTTGGCGATGTGCTGGCCAAGGTCAAGAACCAGACGCAGACCGTGCTCAACACGCTGGAAAGTGCAGAAGTCCGCAGCCGAGCCATGGGCAGGGCGCTCAAAAAGGTAGAGGCATTGCCGGGCGCCGATGTGCAGTCCGTGTTACCTGCACTGCAGGCTGGCGAGGACGATTGACAGCCTAATTACAATCACCCGCCAACGGGTGCCCCCTCACCCCCCAACAACAGGAGACTGATCCATGTCACCCACCACGGTGCAGGTGGTGGCGGCCGCACTTTTTGCGCTCGCCCTGATCCACACTTTTTCGACCAAGTTCTTCGAACATCTTGCGCACACCCGGCCAGCCCATGCTGGTGTCTGGCATCTGTTGGCCGAAGTGGAAATCGTGTTCGGCTTCTGGGCCATGGTGTTCATGATCACCATGGCCTTCATGGTGGGCAAGGACGAGGCGCTGGGCTACCTGGATGCGCGCAACTTCACCGAGCCGCTGTTTGTGTTCGCCATCATGGTGGTCGCGGGCAGCAGGCCCGTGCTTCAGGCCGCGTCTGCGGCAGTACAGGGCGTTGTGCGCGTCATTCCGCTGCCGCGCAGCATGGCCTTCTTCTTCACGGCCTTGGGCATCGTCCCGCTTCTTGGTTCGTTCATCACAGAACCCGCCGCCATGACGCTGGCCGCGCTTCTGATGAAGGACACGGTCTTCGCCAAGGCGTCTCGCCGTCTCCAATACGCCGCGCTGGGCGCATTGTTTGTCAACATTTCTATTGGTGGCACGCTCACCCCGTACGCGGCACCGCCCATCCTCATGGTCGCCAGCAAATGGGGTTTTGACACCACCTACATGCTGACGCACATCGGATGGAAGGCTGCGCTGGCTGTGTTCATCAATGCCTCGGTGCTCACCTTCCTGTTTGCACGTGAACTCAAGTTGATGGAGTACTCCAGCAAGTCTCCCTACACTGGTGTGCCGGGTTGGATGGTTGCCGTTCACATGCTTTTCCTGCTGGCCATCGTGGTGTTTTCGCACCACCCGGCGGCTTTCATTGCGGTGTTTCTGCTGTTCATGGGCGTGGCCACCGCTTACCCCGCGTTCCAAGACCGCCTGATCCTGCGTGAGGGGCTGCTGGTTGCCTTCTTCCTGGGGGGCTTGGTGGTGCTGGGAGGCATGCAGCAGTGGTGGCTACAGCCAATGCTGATGTCCATGGACGAGACGCAGATCTACTTTGGTGCCACGGCCTTGACGGCAATTACCGACAACGCAGCATTGACCTACCTGGGCTCGCTGGTGGATGGCCTGTCGGACGAGTTTAAATACGCCCTGGTCACCGGCGCGGTCACGGGCGGTGGCCTCACCATCATCGCCAACGCGCCCAACCCTGCGGGCGCATCCATACTCAAGAGCACATTCAACGAGGGGGCCATTTCCGCGCAAAGCCTTTTCCTCGGGGCTCTGGGGCCAACCCTTGTGGCCATTGCCTGCTTCCGCATCTTCCCAATGTGATCACACAGCCTGCCGCGGCTGCGGCAGGCGTCGCCGGGTGGCTATCAGGCCACCTGGCAGGCGTCGGGCAGGTTGAAGAAGCGCTTGATGCCTTCCCAGGCTTCCTCCGGCTCGTCAACGTACTGGAACAGGTCCAGATCTTCGGGAGAGATCGCGCCTTCCTCCACCAGCACATCGAAGTTGATCAGGCGCTTCCAGTAGTCGCTGCCGAACAGGAAGATCGGCACCGGCTTGGCCTTTTTGCACTGCACCAGCGTCAATACCTCAAACAACTCGTCCAGCGTTCCGAAGCCGCCCGGGAATGCGACCAGTGCCTTCGCGCGCATCAGGAAGTGCATCTTGCGCAGTGCGAAGTAGTGGAACTTGAAGCACAGCTCAGGGCTGATGTAGGGGTTGGGCGTCTGCTCGTGTGGCAGCAAAATGTTCAGGCCCACGTTGAGCACGCCACGGTCGTGTGCGCCTCGGTTGGCCGCTTCCATGATGCCGGGGCCGCCCCCGGTGGCAATGTGCAACTGGTCTTGCCTGGGGCAGCTCAGGCTGTAGTCGGCAACCATCTGCGCAAAGCGGCGAGACTTGTCGTAGTAGTGCGCGTTGCGCACCAGAGCCTGCGCACGGCGTATGGCCTTGGCGTCTCCGCTGGCCTGCGCTTCCTGCAACAGCTTTTGGGCCTCATCGGGTTCACGAAAGCGCGCGCTGCCAAACACCACAATGGTGTTCTCGATGCCATGCGCATGCTGTGCCAGATCGGGCTTGAGCAACTCCAACTGAAAGCGGATGCCGCGTGTTTCGCGACGCAAAAGGAATTCCGAATCGGCGAATGCCAGGCGATAGGCGTCCGGCTGGAGTGGGTGGCTACCGTCGCCCATCAGGTGCATTTCTACGGCGGCGTCGGCCAGTCTGCTGGACTGCAAGTTATGGGTGTTGTTCTGCATGTTCATTGGGAGGCTCCTGGCGTTCGTGTTGAAGCGGTCGCCAGTCCTTGGATTCCAGCCAAGGTGAGGGGTTCAAGGGCACGTAACAGAAAACAAAAAAGGCTCCGAAGAGCCTTCCTTGTCTTTGATCCGTACAACACGGTCTTCAGACGCGCTTGCGGTATTCACCAGTGCGGGTATCGATTTCAATGCGGTCGCCCTGGGAAACGAACAGCGGCACGGCCACTTCGAAACCGGTGGCGATCTTGGCGGGCTTGAGCACCTTGCCGGACG
>CAMLOF010000258.1 GCA_946481585.1 uncultured Macromonas sp.
TCAGCGTCAACAGCTTCTCCAAGTACTTCAACATGACCGGCTGGCGCCTGGGCTGGCTGGTGGTGCCCGATGCCATGGTGGACGCCGTGGAGCGCCTGTCGCAAAACCTCTACATCTGTGCCAGCACCGTGGCGCAACACGCTGCGCTGGCCTGCTTCGAGCCAGACAGCATTGCCGAGTACGAACGCCGCCGCGCCGAGTTCAAGGCGCGCCGCGACTGGTTCATTCCCGCCCTGCGCGAACTGGGTTTTGGTCTGCCCGTGATGCCCGATGGCGCCTTCTACGCCTGGGCCGATGCCAGCCCGCTGTTCCACAAACTGGGTGTGAGCGACAGCGCCGCCTTCGTGGCCGAACTGATGCGCCGCGCCCACGTGGTGGTGACACCCAGCCGCGACTTCAGCGACCGTGACACCGGCACACACATACGTTTTTCCACGGCCAGCGCCATGGCCGATCTGCGCGAGGCCGTGGAGCGCATGCGCTCACTGCTGGTCTGACAAAACCCTTGCTGCCCCGCTGAAGGGAATGTGCAGGCGCACCGTGGTGCCCAGGCCCGGTGCGCTGATGACCTCCACCTCACCGCCCAGCATGAGTCCGCGTTCGCGCATGCTGGCCAGCCCCAGGGCTCGCGGGCGCGGCACGCGGGGGTCGAAGCCTTGCCCGTTGTCAGTGATCTCCAGCAGGTGGCCCGTGGACGTATCGCGGAAACGAACCGTGACCTGACTGGCCTGCGCATGGCGAGCCACGTTGGTCAGCGACTCCTGCGCTACCCGGAAAGCCGCGGTCGCCTGCACTTCACTCAAATCGCCTATCCCCGGCGCAAGTTCGGTAAGGCAAGGCGTATCTGAATACTGACTGAATTCGCTGGCCAGCCATTCCAGTGCGGGGCGCAGGCCCATGTTCAAAGCCGATGGCCGCAGCACCGATGTGACATGCCGTGCCACCTGGATGGTCGAGTCCACGGTGTCGATGAGCTGTTGCAATCCTTTGGACAACTCGGGCTGGTACTCGGCATGTTGCAGGCGCAGCATGGCCAGGCTGAGCCTGAGGGCCGTCAGGCGCTGTCCCAGTTCATCGTGAACCTCACGGGCAATCCGTTTGCGTTCTTCCTCGCGGGTGGACTCGTTGAGGCTGGTGAGCTCCTGCAACTTGCGGTAGGAGTCGCTCAGTTCCCGCTCAGCCTTCTTGCGTTCGGTGATGTCGTTGAGGTAGCCGTGCCACAGCAGTTTGCCCTCGCTGTTCCACTCCGGGGTGGTGCGCAACTCCACCCAGCGCTCACCCAGCTCCGTGTGGGTGGTGCGGTATTCGATCACGCAAGGGTGCATCGTCAATTCGGCCTGTGCCAGAGCCTTGCGCACGCGAGGCTCTTCACCCGGCCGCATGCACCGGAAGAGCAATGACGCGTCATCCAGAAGCTGCTGCTGGGTCAGCCCAAGCACGTCGTGAACGCCGGGGCTCGCGTACAAAAACTTCTCGCCTGTGGCTTCTCGGCCGCTCAGCACGCAGGTGAAGAAGAAGCCCGGCGCCAACTCTGCCAAGTGGGCCAGCTTGCGCACAAGCTCGTCGTGCTGGCGTCTTTCCGTGACGTTGCGCGCCATGGCCAGGCCGTAGCGCACGCCGTCGAACTCAATGGACGATGTGCTGATCTCCACCGGAAACGTACGGCCGTCTTTTCGACGATGGCTGGTTTCAAAGCGCCGGTCGTATCCGAGGGAGCCGTTCGCAATCTGCTGGACCATCAGGTCGATCGTGGCTGTCGGGATGCTGGCGTCAATGTCCACTGGTCCCATGGTCAGCAAGGCCTCGCGGCTGTGGCCCAATGCCTCGCAGGCGGCGTTGCTCACGTAGACGAACTTGCCGCTGGAGTTCGTGATGTAGGCGGCGTCGGTGGAGGCGTTGACAGCCTTGGTCAGCAGGTGCAGGTCGCGCTCGGCCAGCTTGCGCTGCGTGATGTCCACGAACGTCACAATCACCTGCACGACGCGCCCGTCTTCGTTGAGTACCGGGTCGGCATTCACCAGTGCCCATACCTTGGCGCCAGTCTTGGGTTGGTTCAGGCCCAGCACCATGTTGCGCACGGGTAGCGCCGTGGCCATGACGCGGTTTGCCGGGTACTCCTCGGGCAGGGCTTGGCGGCCATCTTCGTGGAACAGTGCCCAGTGCGGGTCTGTGGCCGACACACCCAGCAGATCAGCCTCCGTCAGCCCCAGAATCTGCTGAGCTACCGGGTTGGCCACGATGATTCGCATGTCTGCGTCGTGTACCACCACCGCCGCATGAATCTTCTCTATCAGTGTGCGGTACCGCGCTTCACTGGCGCGCATTGCATCTTCAAGGCGGCGCCGCTCGGTGATTTCGTTGGCCACGCCAATCACGCCGATCACGTTGCCGTGCGCATCACGGACCGCCAGCTTTGTGGTTTCCAGCAAGGCTACCCGGCCATTGCTTGCGTAGGTGATCCACTCTTCGTTCACGCGCGGGCCGTCGGCGGCCATGGCTTCGAGGTCTTTCTGGCGGAAAAAACCCGCCAGACTGGCATCCACAAAGTCGAAATCTGTCTTGCCGACGATGTCGGCCTCTGTTGCGCCAAAAAACTGCTCGAAGAGCGGATTGCACAAAAGGTAGCGGCCATCCCGGTCTTTCATCCAGGCGAGCTGCGGCAATGCGCCGACGAAGGCTCGCAAGGTGGCGCGTTCCTGGTCCAGAGCAAATTCGGCCTGCTTGCGTTTGGTGATGTCCCTGGCCAGCGCAGTGAATATTGGCGAGCTGCCTGGGGGATGGGGTTTTCGGGCTACCGACAATTCAAACCAGCGCTCTCCTTGCGGCAAGCTCAGGCAATACTGCTTCCCGTTCGAGAGGCCCTTTTCATTCGCTTCGTGCAAAGCCTCCACGACGGTTGTTGCCGCCTCTTCCGGCAACACGTCGCGGACGGTCTGGCCGATCAGTTGTTCGGGTGGCGCAAACAGAAGTTCGGGGCGGTAGCCATGGTGGCACGCGAGATACCGCCCATCGAGGTCCATCTCGAAGTGCAGGTCGGGCATGGCGTTCGCCGTATCTGCAGGGTCGGACGCGGGCGAATTCGTGTCAACCGGGCTCTTGCGCCGCCAGCGCTGCACGAACAGTGCCGCGCCGGTGATCAGCATGGCAACTCCACCAAGCCAGGGCCAGGCAAATGACGCGGCTGCATGCGTAGCTGCGTCAGCATGCGCGGGGTACGCCACCACCAGCCCTGTGTACAGCAGGGCGGCGGCGGTGGGGCGTAACGGTGGCATGTGCGTGGTCAAACCAGATGGCCAAAAACCAGAGTGTGATGATTATCACGCTCCGCGCGCGGATACAAGCGTTAATAAAACCGGGTGCGGCGTGCCAAGGGCAATGACATCGTGTTCATTGGGTTTTCCCTGTGGGTACAGAGGGGTGTAAGCGCGAGTTGGGTGGGGCTGACCGCCGCTGGCCATGTTTTTTGGCTGGCATGCATCACATGCCGCTGGTGCGGCCAGGGCTCAGTTCTCGTCCAGTCCGTGGATCACCCGGCGCAGCACTTCAGGGGAGAAGCCGCGCGCTGCCAGGAAGCGCATCTGGCGGGCGCGTTCGTTGGCGTCGGCGGGCGGTTGGCCAAACTTGCGCTGCCATACGGCCAGGGCACGTTCGTGTTCGGTGGCACGCAGGGCATCCACCGTCTCGCGCACCACGGCTTCGTCCAGTCCTTTGGCCTGAAGTTCGGCACGCACGCGTGCAGTGCCCAGTTTGCTGGCACGGCGGTGCACCACACTGTCGGCCACGCGTTCGTCGTTGATGAAACCTTTGGCCTGCAGCGCGTCGAGCGCGCTGGCCAACTCGCCTTCCTCGGTTTCGTGCACCTGCAACTTGCGCTCCAACTCCAGGCGCGAATGTTCGCGCTGGGCCAGCAGCCGCAGGGCACGGCTTTTCAGGGAAGGCGGGCTGACCGGCTTCATTCGGCGTCGGCGGTTTCCACGTTGGCAGGCAGAGCGGGCACGCCCAGCGCGTCGCGGATCTTGTTCTCGATCTCGCGGGCCAGCTGCGGGTTCTCGCGCAGGAATTCGCGGGCGTTCTCGCGGCCCTGGCCGATCTTCTCGCCGTTGTAGGCATACCAGGCACCGGATTTTTCCACCGCCTTGTGCAGCACGCCCAGGTCCACGATCTCGCCTTCGCGGCTGATGCCTTCACCGTAGAGGATGTCGAACTCGGCGGTCTTGAACGGGGGCGCCACCTTGTTCTTCACGACCTTGACCTTGGTTTCGCTGCCCACCACTTCCTCGCCCTTCTTGATGGAGCCGGTGCGGCGGATGTCGATGCGCACCGAGGCGTAGAACTTGAGCGCATTACCGCCCGTGGTGGTTTCGGGGCTGCCGAACATCACGCCGATCTTCATGCGGATCTGGTTGATGAAGATGA
>CAMLOF010000259.1 GCA_946481585.1 uncultured Macromonas sp.
GCAGGCCGAGCTGGTGTCGCGCTACCGCCGCAAGCTCAGCATGGCGCTGAACTGACGGAGGCGCCAAGCCTCCCGCTTCGCCATCAGGCGGGCAATTGCAGGTGGGGTTTGCCAAACATGGGTAAACCGCGTTTGCGGGTCTCCGTGGCATCTGCCACGAGCTGAGTGGCGCCGTGAGCCTGATCCAGCCGGAACACCGACACCGCCTCCACCATCTGCGCCGCCTGCACCTTCAGGCTTTCCGCCGCCGCCGAGCTTTGCTCCACCAGCGCGGCGTTCTGCTGCGTGGTCCGCTCCATGTCGCCAATGGCCTGGCTGATCTGGCTCACGCCTTCGCTCTGTTCCACGCTGGCGCTGCTGATTTCACCCACGATGTCGGTCACGCGCTGGATCGCCGTCACGATCTCCTGCATGGTTTCACCCGCCTGATCCACCAGCGTGCTGCCTTGCTCCACCCGCGCCACGCTGGTGTTGATGAGTTCCTTGATCTGGCGTGCCGCTTCGGCGCTGCGTTGCGCCAGGCTGCGCACCTCGCCCGCCACCACGGCGAAGCCGCGCCCTTGTTCCCCGGCGCGTGCCGCT
This sequence comes from uncultured Macromonas sp., assembly GCA_946481585.1. Next base: position 583 of record CAMLOF010000259.1, read on the forward strand.
TCCACGGCGGCGTTCAGGGCCAGGATGTTGGTCTGGAAGGCAATGCCGTCGATGACGCTGATGATGTCGGCGATCTGGCGTGAACTGCCGTTGATCTCTTTCATGGTGGACACCACCTGGTGCACCACTTCACCGCCGCGCATGGCGATGCTGGAAGCCCCCTGGGCCAGCTGGTTGGCCTGGCGGGCGTTGTCGGCGTTGTGGCGCACGGTGGCGTCAAGCCGTTCCATGGAGGCGGCCGTTTGCTCCAGTGCTGCGGCTTGTTTCTCGGTGCGCACAGACAGGTCTGCGTTGCCTTGGGCGATCTCGGCGCTGGCGGTGGCCACGCTGTCAGCGTTGTGGCGCACGGTGGTCACCACCCGGGTCAGGCTGGCCTGCATTTCGCGCAGGTGCGCCATCAGGCTGGAGGCGTCGCCCTGCCGCAGGCGGATGGCTGCCGTCAGGTCGCCGCGTGCCACGCCTTGCACCAGGTCGGCGGCGGCACCGGGTTCTGCGCCCAGTTCACGCACCAGGCCGCGAACGGTCATCCACCCCAGCACTACCGCGAGTGCCAGGCCCAGCACAACGGCGCCAATGGCAATGGCCAGAATGCCTTGGTAGCGCGCCGTGGCGTTGTCGTACTCCTGGCGTGCCTGTTCAATCTGCAGCTGGGCCAGGGCGTCCATGTCTTTTTTTGCGGCTTCGTAAAGCTGCGGCAACGTGCGCCCGAGCAACAGCTTTGCTTGCGAAAGGTCGTAAGTTGCCACGGCCTGCATGGTGGGGTTGAGGCCTTCGTTCAGGAACTTGCCGTAGTTCTCGGTGAACTGCTGTACCAGCTTGGCTTCCTCCCCTGAGAAGGGGCCTGCCGAATAGTTTTTCCACAGTTCGGCGATTTCGTCGGTGCTCTTCTTGATCAGCGTCTGGGCCGCTTCAATGTTCTCTGGCGTGGGAATGGCCAGGGGCATGGTCACTGCCAAGCGGCTGGCCAACAGGTCGGACTGGATGCGGCCCATGTAGGTGGCTGGCACGGTGCGCTCCAGGTAGACCACACGCAGCCCTTCGTTGGCGCGGGAAATGCCATACAGGCCCAGCAGGCCGATACCAAGTAACAGGATCGACAACAGGCCGACCAGCAGACTCAAACGCGAGGAGATCGTGAGCTTTTTCATGGAGCGAATGTAACAAAGTAACAGTCCATCTTAGAGCACGATCTCCCGCGGCGCTATCGGGAAAGTACTACTTGGATGTAGGCATGACGAACTCTGCGCCTTTGGCGATGCTCTCGGGCCAGCGCTGCATGATGGACTTCTGCTTGGTGTAGAAGCGCACGCCTTCTTCGCCGTAGGCGTGCATGTCACCGAAGAGCGAGCGCTTCCAGCCGCCAAAGCCATGCCAGGCCATGGGCACCGGGATGGGCACGTTGATGCCCACCATGCCCACCTGGATGCGGCGGGCGAATTCGCGAGCCACGTTGCCGTCGCGGGTGAAGCAGGCCGTGCCGTTGCCGAATTCGTGGTCGTTGATGAGCTGCACGGCCTGGGCAAAGTCCGGCACACGCACGCAGGCCAGCACCGGGCCGAAGATTTCTTCCTTGTAGATGCGCATGTCAGGGGTGACATGGTCGAATACCGTGCCGCCCAGCCAGAAGCCGTTCTGGCACCCGTTGCCAGCGCGCTCGCCGTCAAAGCCGCGGCCATCGACCAGCAGCTTGGCGCCTTCCTTGACACCCTGCTCGATGTAGCCAGTAATGCGCTGGCGCGCCACGTCGGTCACGATGGGGCCCATTTCGGCGGCCAGGTTCATGCCGTCGAGCACCTTGAGTTCCTTGGTGCGTGCAATCAGCTTGGGCATGACCTTCTCTGCCACGTCGCCCACCAGCACAGCCACCGAGATGGCCATGCAGCGCTCGCCAGCGGAGCCAAAGGCAGCGCCGATCAGTGCGTCCACGACTTGGTCGATGTCGGCGTCGGGCATGACGACCATGTGGTTCTTGGCGCCGCCCAGGGCCTGCACGCGCTTGCCGTGGCGTGCACCGGTTTCGTAGATGTAGTTGGCGATGGGGGTGGAGCCCACGAAGCTCACGGCCTTGACGTCGGGGTGGTCGAGCAGGGCGTCCACGGCCACCTTGTCGCCTTGCACCACGTTGAACACGCCGTCGGGCAGGCCTGCCTGCTTGAGCAGATCGGCAATGTAGAGCGAGGGGGACGGGTCGATCGGGCTGGGCTTGAGCACGAAGGTGTTGCCGCAGGCAATGGCCACGGGGAACATCCACATGGGCACCATCACCGGGAAGTTGAACGGGGTGATGCCCGCCACCACGCCCAGCGGCTGGCGCATGGTCCAGTTGTCGATGTTGGTGGAGACCTGTTCGGTGTAGTCGCCCTTGAGCAGCTGCGGAATGCCGCAGGCGAATTCGACGATTTCGATGCCGCGCGTGACTTCGCCTTGCGCGTCGGTGAAGACCTTGCCGTGCTCGGCGGTGATCATGCGGGCAAGCTCGTCGCGGTGCTGGTTGAGCAGCTCCAGGAACTTGAACATGACGCGCGAACGGCGCAGCGGCGGGGTGTCGGCCCAGGCGGGGAAGGCGGCTTGAGCGGCAGCCACTGCGGTGGCCACGTCGGTTGCTTCGCCCAGGCGCACCTGGCGCGCCACGGCGCCTGTGGCGGGGTTGTAGACGGGCTGGGTACGCTGGCTTTGACCTGCGGTGCGTTGGCCAGCAATGTATTGGGCCACTTCGGCGTTGTCGGTGTAGGGGGTCATGCGGGTCTCCGTTAAAGGGGGAATGGCAACCAGTGTAGGTAGTGCCCCTTTGCCTGCCTAGACGAAAAACCTGAAAACATTGTTCTGTTTGGTGAACAATGGTGGCATGAAAGACGAAAAAATTCAGGCTTACTGGGGGCACCTGCATTGGTTGACCGTGCTGGCGCAGCAAGGCAGCTTCACGGCAGCGGCTGCGCGCCTGGGCGTGAGCAAGGCTGCGATGAGCCAGCGCGTGGCCGAGCTGGAGCGTGTGGCCGGTGTGCCACTGGTGCGCCGCACCACGCGCAGCGTGCGCCTGACCGAGGCGGGCCAGCGCCTGGTGGACGAGGTGCGCGGGCCGTTTGAGCACATTGCGCAGACTTTTGACGAGGTGAGCGACCAGGCGGCGCAGCCGCGCGGCCTGCTGCGCGTGACGGCCCCGGTGGCGCTGGCGCGGCAGCAACTGGTGCCGCACCTGGCGGCCTTCTTGCGGCAGTACCCCGACATCCGGCTGGAGCTGGACCTGTCGGACCGGTTGAGTTCGCTGGCCACGGAAGGCTTTGACCTGGCCATTCGCCATACCGCGCAGCCGCCGGATACGCACGTGGCCTGGCGCCTGTGCGGCACGCACAGCGTGCTGGTGGCCAGCCGCGCCTACCTGCGCCGCCACGGCGCGCCGGTAAGACCCGAAGACTTGCTGCAGCACAACTGCCTGCACTATCCGCGCGCGCCTGCCACACCCACCTGGACGTTCGAGGCCCTGGAAGGCGCCCGGGCTGGCGAGCGTCTGACGCTGCCCGTTACAGGCTCGCTGTCGGCCAACAACAGCGAGGCCTTGCGCGACGCCGCCCTGGCTGGGCTGGGCGTGGCCTTGTTGCCCGATTTCAGCGCGCAGCAGGCGCTGCGCGCCGGGCAGTTGGTGCAAGTGCTGCCGGGTTGGAAGCCTGTAGGCGCTTTTGCTGAAAACCTGTATGCGCTGCGCCCTTATGCGCCTTACGTGCCGCGCGCCGTCACGGCGTTGGTGGAGTACCTGCGGCAGGCGCTGGCGGGGGGGTTTGGGGA
>CAMLOF010000260.1 GCA_946481585.1 uncultured Macromonas sp.
ACGACTTCGTGCGTGACTTCGTTGGGAAGGTCAGCGAAGCGGGGTGCGAGGTTTTCATCGTTCACGCGCGCAACGCCTGGCTGCAGGGTCTTAGCCCCAAGGAAAACCGCGAAGTGCCGCCTTTGCGCTACGAGCTGGCCTACAGGTTGAAGCAAGACTTCCCGCAACTCACCATCGCGGTGAACGGCGGCGTCAAGACCAACGAAGATGTTGCCGTGCACCTGCAGCACGTGGATGGCGTGATGCTGGGCCGTGAGGCCTACTACAACCCCTGGTTGCTCAGCACCTGGGACGAAAAGTTCTACGGGGACGCTCCATCCACCGTGACCCGCGAGGCGGTGGAGGAGGCGATGGTTGCCTACATGGAACGCGAAGCCGTGGAAGACGGCACGCCCTGGTATGCCATCGCACGCCACATGCTGGGGCTGTACCACGGCCAGCGCGGCGCCCGTTACTGGCGCCAGGTCTGGAGCAACCACAAGCTCAAACCGCTGCCGCCCCGCGAGGTGTGGGCCATGGCACGGGAAGCGCTCGCAAAAGGCTGAAACGGAAAGCCCTCAGATATCGCGCTTGCTGGAGAGAAAGCGCGTGAATTCAGCGGCAGGCATGGGGCGGGCGAAAAGGTAGCCTTGCGCCTCGTCGCACTGGAACACGCGCAACATGTGGCGTATGTCGTCGGTTTCCACGCCTTCGGCAATGGTCTTGAGGTTCAGGCTGTGTGCCATCTGGACCACAGCGCGCACAATGGCGGCGTCGTCCGGGTCGCTGGCCAGGTCGCGGATGAAGGACTGGTCAATCTTCAGCTTGTCAACCTCGAAGCGCTTGAGGTAGGACAAGCTGGAATACCCAGTGCCAAAGTCGTCGATGGATAGCTTGACCCCCAGCAGCTTGAGGCGGCGCACGGTGGCCAGCACCTGCTCCACGTTCTGGAGCATGATGGATTCGGTCAGTTCCAGCTCCAGGCAGTCGGGCGGCAGGCCGGTGGCTTCCAGTGCACGCAGCACCGTTTGCTCTACGTTGCCCCGGCGGAACTGCACGGCAGACAGGTTGATGGCCACACAGATATCAGGCAAGCCCGCGGCACGCCAGGCACTGGCCTGGCGGCAGGCTTCCATGATGACCCACTCGCCAATCGGCACGATCAGGCCGCTTTCCTCCGCGATGGGAATGAACCGGCCCGGCATGATCATGCCTTCACCCGGCGCGTTCCAGCGTAGCAAGGCTTCGGCGCCAATGACGCGTCCGGTGCCCAGCTGCACCTGCGGCTGGTAGTGCAGTTCCAGCTCGCCGTTGTCCAGCGCGCGGCGCAGACCGCTGCGCAAGGCCAGGTGCTCGCTGGCCTGGGTGCTCATTTCCTCGTTGAAGAAGTGGTAGGTGTTGCGGCCCACCTCCTTGGCGCGGTACATCGCCATGTCGGCCTTCTTCAGCAGGGTGTCGAACGTCCCGCCGTCGTCGGGGAACAGAGCCACGCCGATGGAAACCGAGGTGGTGAGCTCGCTGCCCTCAATCCGCACGGGCTTTTGCATCTGCACCATGATCTTGTCGAGCACGGGCACCGCGGCCTGGCTGTCGGGCAGGTCGCGCAGCACCACCACGAATTCATCACCCCCCTGGCGGCTGATGGTGTCGGTGTCGCGCACGCAGTCTTTCAGGCGGGCGGTCACTTCCTTGAGCAGCAGGTCACCACAAGCGTGGCCTAGCGTGTCGTTGATCTGTTTGAAGTTGTCCAGGTCCAGGAACATCAGCGCCACATGGGTGCCAGTGCGCTCGGCGTGGGCTGTGGCCTGGTTGCACCGGTCCTGCAGCAGCATGCGGTTGGGCAGGCCAGTCAGCGCATCGTGGTACGCCAGAAACTCCACCTGCTGTTCCGCTTTCTTCTGCTCGGTGACGTCTGCGGCAATCGTCAGGTAGCCGGTAATGCAGCCTGCGCTGTCGCGCATGGGCGCCAGTGTCATGTCCAGGTAGATGGTCTTGCCGTCGCGCCGCTGGCGCACCAGCTCGGTCTGCATCAGCGTCTCGCCAGAAAGCACGCGCCTCAGCAAGTCGTTGAATTCGTGTATGCGGTCTGGCGGAACAGAGGGCATGCGCCGGCCAATGATTTCATCGGCTGACCAGCCAAACATGCGCTCGGCAGCGGGGTTCCAACTGGTGACGATGCTTTTGCGGTCGCGCGCGTAGATGGCCAGCGGCGAGCTTTGGATCATCGCGTCCAGCTGCTGATTGGCTTTTTCCAGCTCTGCGGTGCGTTCGTGCACGCGCTGTTCCAAGTCTCTGTGGGCCGTTGCCAGGTCTTGCTCGATCTTCTTGCGCTCGGTGATGTCCTCGCTGATCCAGATGGTGCTGTGCTCACCGTCCTGGCCAGTCAACGCCTTGGCGAGATGGCGGCTCCACAGCGTGGAACCATCCTTGCGCACGTTGCGCCATTCAATATCCACCAGTCCGCCGGCCATCAGCGTGGGGGCAACGGTCCGGCCAAAGGTTTCATAGTCTTCTGTGTTGCAGAAAAACACGTCGCTCTTGCGCCCGACCAGCGAGCCGTGGGGCCAGCCGTAGATCGCCTCCATGCGAGGGTTGCAATGGACGATCACACCATCCTGGGTGAAGAGGATGCCGACGGACGCGTTTTCCAGAATGGCGTGTTGCTTGAGCAACAGGTCCTGCAACTCGGCCTCGGCGCGCCGACGCTCTCCCACGTCCTCCACGATCCAGATCGTGCCCTCTGCGGTGTTCTCGGGGTTGATGGCCTTGGCGCGTACGTGGCAGTAGACGACGCTGCCATCCTTGCGGCGCATGGGCAGCTCGTGGTCCAGCAACTGCCCTGAAGAGAGCATGGGGTAGGCAATGCGGCCAATGTTGGCGTAGTCCTGTGAGGACAGATAGAACACCGAGCCTGGCTGGCCCACCAGCTCGCCATGAGGCCAGCCGTAAATGGCAGACGCGCGCTGGTTGCAGTGCTGCACCCGCTGGTCACGGGTGAAGATGATGCCTACCGACGCGTTTTCTAGGATGGCCTGGTATTCCAGCAGGGTCTGCTGGGTGGCTTTTTGGTTGTTGCCGGCCGTTGGTGGAACTGTGTAACTCGTCATGGGCAGAGCCCCTTTGGTGGGGCGGCCCATTCTAGGCACAGGTTACAGTTTGGTTACAGAGGGAAAGTACGGGTTCAGGCCGCTGCTTGCAGACCGTTGGCGAAGTGGGTTTTGACGCGTTGCACGGCCTGTTGCGCGTCTCTTTCCAAGATTGCGTTCAAGATTGCCCGGTGCTCCTTGAGTGACTCCTCAATACGCCCAGACTTGAACAGCGAGCTGTGGCGGTTGAGCTTCATCACTTTGCGCAGGTCGGCCACCATCTGCTTGCGCCAGCGGTTGCCAGCCAGTTCCAGCAGGCGCAGGTGGAAGGCTTCGTTCAGGGCGAAGAAGCGTTCGCGTGAGCCAGTTTTCGGGTCGGCGGCCTGTTCCAGTTCCTGGTGAAGCGCCTGCAGCTCGGCCAGTTCGGCCCCGGTGGCACGCTGGCACACGGCACCTGCCGCGTCCGATTCGAGCAGCGACAACAGTTCGTAAACCTCGCGCAAGTCTTGTTCAGATACTTCGGTGACGTAGGCGCCCCGGCGCACCTTCATGGTCACCAGGCCTTCGGCGGCCAGCACCTTCAGCGCTTCGCGCAGGGGCGTGCGGCTGATGCCGAATTCCTCGGCGATCTTGAGCTCGTCTATCCAACTGCCCGGTGCCAGCTCGCGGTTGAAGATACGCTGCCGCAGCAGTTCGGCAACTTCTTCGTACAGGGCGCGAGGGGTGAGGGATATAGCGGACATGGCGGTGTAGGGTCGGCTCGGAGTGTAATGGTACTTTACTTTGAATTCTGCATCAATAATTATGAATGATGTAGAATGCGCTCCGTCCAAGATCACAAGCACAGGTGCCTCACATGACGTCCGAGTTCAAGCCCGCCACACTGTCCGACTGGGAAAAGGCCGCAGCCAAGTCCCTCAAAGACCGCCCGTTGGACACTCTAGACTGGGTGACGCCAGATGGCATCGCCGTCAAGCCGCTGTACACCGCGCAAGATGTGCAGGGCCTGCCGTACACCAACACGCTGCCCGGCTTCGAGCCCTTCATCCGTGGCCCGCAGGCCACCATGTACGCTGTGCGGCCCTGGACCATCCGCCAGTACGCAGGCTTTTCCACGGCGGAGGAATCCAACGCCTTCTACCGCAAGGCGCTGGCAGCGGGCGGGCAGGGCGTGTCCGTGGCGTTCGACCTGGCCACCCATCGGGGTTACGACAGCGATCACCCCCGCGTCTTTGGCGACGTGGGCAAGGCGGGCGTGGCCATCGACAGCGTGGAGGACATGAAGATCCTGT
>CAMLOF010000261.1 GCA_946481585.1 uncultured Macromonas sp.
GGTAAGCTGTGCGATCTGATCGCCTGTAACTTCAAGAATCATGACGCCATTCTAGGAAGCCCGCCCTAGTCCTGCGATAAGGTCAGCGAGCGGACTAGCGGCGCCATCGCCCAGCGTCCGGCAACGGTTGCATGACAAGCAGATCAGCAGCGTGTGAATTGCCTCAACTGGCGTAGTGACTTGAACGGTCGCCATGCCAGTGCTGTAAACCTGCGCGTGTTGATACTCAGCGCCCCCTTTGTCACGGTACCTGACGTTCCCGGGGTCCACCATGAGCAACTACAGACAGTCTGTAGCGACATCTGTACCGTGACTAACAGTCTGATGCATGTGCCAATTCGCGTTTGGTAATCGTGCTCACGCTAACCGGTGTCGAGCGATCATTCTGCCCGGGTTGGCGTTCGTTCCAGCGTCGTCCAGCGCCCGAATCGACGATCACCATTGAACGTTGAGCTGCTCAGTCCTAAACTCACGCCACGCTTTAGCGGGCTGCGACTGATGCCCTTGGAGAAGTTGTATGCCAACAGTCACTCGTGACGGGATCGAGGTTGACTACTTGGATGAAGGAGCAGGCCCTCTGGTCGTGCTGCTTCACAGCTCGGTCAGCGGCAACCGCCAGTGGCGGCGATTGATAGCCGACCTCTCGCCCCACTACCGGTGCGTGGCCCCCAACCTGTTGGGGTACGGGCACACATCGGCATGGCACAACCACCGAAAACAGACACTCGCGGACGCTGCGGCAGTCGCATTGGCTGTGTGCGACCTGGCGGACGGGCCCGTGCGGCTCGTTGGCCATTCCTGGGGCGGGGCGGTGGCCTTGAGCACTGCACAAGCGCTCGGCCCACGGGTAACCCATTTGGCGCTGTACGAGCCCATGCTGATCGGCTTGCTGGCAGGTCATGGCCGTGAAGTGGCGATGCAGGAGGCTGATGAGATGTACAACCTGGTGCGTGCTCACGGAGATGCCGGTAACTGGATCGCTTTGGCACAGGTTTTTACCGACTACTTCAACGGAGCAGGCACTTGGGAGGCGTCGCCCGCAGACCGCCAGGCTGCGGTGGCCAGTCAGCTACCCCCAAACCGCTACGAATGGGACGCGGGGGCACCCGCCATCACAACCGAACAGTTCAAAGGGATCCAGGCGCGAACTCTCATCATGAGAGGTGCGCACACGCGGTTGGTGCTTCGAGAGACATCGGAACTGCTCGTTCAGGCCTTTCCGAAGTGGGAGCTGCGTGAATTGACCGGTGCCGGTCACATGGGCCCACTGACCCACGGTCAGCAGGTCAATGGCTACATCGAGCAGTGGCTTTCGACATGAAGCCGGTTCAAGCCCCAACCCCCTCCACAGCAGGCGCCCCCACAACCCCATCGCGTCTCAGCTGCTCCAGCTCCTCCGGCGACAAGCCCAAGCCCAGCAGAATGTCCTGGGTGTGCTGCCCCAGCGCGGGCGGGGGTTGGCGTATCCCCAGGCGCTGCCCACCCAGCGTGAGCGGCAGCAAGGCGGTCTGCGTCTCCACGGCGCGCCCGGCGCCGCTGGCGTCGGCGGGCAATGTCACGGGGGCAAGGCCGCCGGTGGCAATCAGGTGCGGGTCGTTGAACAGGTCCTGCGGGCGGGTAATGGGCGCGTAAGGCAGGCCTGTCTTTTCAAACCGCCCGCCAATCTCGGCCGCCCCCATCGCTGCAAATCGCTCGCGCAGCTGCGGCAGCATCCATTCACGCGCCTGCACGCGCTGGTTGTTGGTCGCCAGGCGCGGGTCGGCTTTGAGGTCGGCAAAGCCGAACTCGTCGCACATCTGCACCCATTGCGTGTCGCTCACCGCCGCCAGAAATATCTGTTCACCGTCCTTGACCGTGAACACGTCGTACACCGCCCAGGCGCTGATGCGGCTGGGCATGGGCGCCGCCGGCTTGCCCGTGACGGCAAACTGCATCATGTGCTGGGCCACCAGAAGCACGTTGTTCTCGAACAGCGCGCTTTGCACCTCCTGGCCACGCCCCGTGGTGTGACGGGCCTGCAACGCGGCCAGCACGCCAATGGCACCGAACATGCCGCCCATGATGTCGTTGACGCTGGTGCCCGCCCGCAGCGGCCGCCCTTCGGGCCCGGTCATGTAGGCCAGGCCGCCCATCATCTGCACCACCTCGTCCAGCGCGGTGCGGTGTTCATAGGGGCCCGGCAGAAAACCCTTGTGCGAAACGTAGATCAGCCCGGGGTTCAGCTTGCGCAGGGCCTCGTACCCAAAGCCGAGCTTGTCCATGGTGCCGCCCTTGAAGTTCTCGCTGAACACGTCGGCCTGCCCCGCCAGCCGCAGCACGATCTCGCGGCCCCGGGGGTCTTTCACGTCCACCGCAAGGCTCTTCTTGTTGCGGTTGAAGGTGCCGAAGAAGCCTGCGCCGGAACCCAGCAGCTTGCGGGTGTTGTCGCCCGCCAGGGGTTCAATCTTGATGACCTCTGCGCCCAGGTCGGCCAGGATCATGCCGCAGGTGGGGCCCATCACCATGTGGGTGAATTCGATCACGCGGATGCCCGCCAGCGGCAGTGGGCTTGGTGCGCTCATGCTTCGTCTCCGTTTGCGGTGGCGGGGTGTTGCTGTGCAGGGCTGCGGCCGTCGGCATAGGTGAAGCCCTTGGTCAGGCCCGCCTCCGGCGTCATGCCGTAAATGGGCTCACCCGGCAGGCCCGCCCGAAGGTGCGCCCGCGCCGCCTGCAGGCGCTCCAGGTCAACACCGGTGTGCACGCCCATGGCTTCGAACATGAACACCAGGTCTTCGGTGACCACGTTGCCGCTGGCGCCCGGCGCGTAGGGGCAGCCACCCAGGCCGCCCTGCGAACTGTCGAACGTGCGCACCCCGGCGTCGAAAGCGGCCAGGCAATTGGCCAGGCCCAGGCCGCGCGTGTTGTGCATGTGGGCCGCGCCGGTGCGTTCGCCAATGGCCGCGCGCACGCGCTTGAACAAGCGGCGCACCTGGGCCGGGTTGGCCATGCCGGTGGTGTCTGAGAGGCCCACTTCGTCCACCCCGGCGGCGGCCAGCGCTTCGGCCAGCCGCACCACGTCGTCTTCTGGCACCGGGCCTTGCAAGGTGCAGCCAAACGCGGTGGAAACGCCCACCTCCACCCGCAGCTGCGGCGCGTGCAGCTGCCGGTATGCCACGATCTGGCGGACTTCTTCCACCATCTGCGCGCAGGTCTTGCGCACGTTGGCCAGCGAATGTGCTTCGCTGGCCGAAACGGGGATGGTGATCTTGTGGATGCCGGTGGCAACCGCTGCCTCGGCACCGCGCAAGTTGGGCACCAGCGCCATCACGGTGAGCCGGGGCAGCGTCAGGGCGTGCCGCACCACGTCGGCAACATCGGCCATCTGCGGCAACAGCCGGGCTGGCACAAAGGAGCCGACTTCAATTTCACGCAGACCGGAACCCACAAGGGCATTCAGCCAGGCCACCTTGTGCGCGGTGGGCATGGTGGCCTTGACGCTCTGCAGCCCGTCGCGCGGGCCCACTTCACTGATCAGAACTGCATCCATTGGGTAGAATATTTTTGTTCTGTTAGACAGAACTGTGCTCTAATAGATGAAACGATGATAAACGCCACCCCAAGGCCTGTCAAACCCACGCACCAAGGCTAGCTGCCATGCCCAAGAAGTCTTCCTTGCCCTCCGTTGCCGATGAGCAGGCCGCCCCAGGCGGGGCTGCGGCGGTGGACCGCGCCGTCAGCCTGCTGGCGGCCTACCGCCCTGGCGACAAGGCGCTTTCAGTCACGGAACTGGCCGAACGCACACGCCTGTACAAGAGCACGGTGCTGCGGCTGCTGGCCTCGCTGGCGCATGGCCGCCTGGTGCAGAAAACGCCCGACGGCCTGTGGGCACTGGGGGCCGAAGTGGCGCGGCTGGCGGGCATCTATTCCGCGTCGTTCGCGCTGGAGGACGTGCTGCTGCCGGAAATGCGCGCGCTGGTGGAGCGCACGCAAGAGAGCGTGGCGTTTCACGTTCGCCAGGGGGACCAGCGGCTGGTGCTGCTGCGCGTGGATTCGCCCCACCTGCTGCGCGACCACGTGCGCGCGGGCGACGTGCTGCCGCTAGACCGCGGCGCGGGCGGCCGTGTGCTGATGGCCTATTCAGGCGCCCGTGGGCGCATCTACGACCAGGTGCGCAAAGACGGCTACGTGATGCTCAACAGCGACCGCATTCCAGGCATTGTCGGCATATCCGCCCCGGTGTGGAACGCCAGCCAGACCTTGGAAGGCGCCCTTACCTTGACGGCGCCAGAGCAAAGGGTCAAAGGCCATTTCGTCGATGAACTGCGGCTGTCGGCCAGGCGGCTTACGGAGGCGCTGGGAGG
>CAMLOF010000262.1 GCA_946481585.1 uncultured Macromonas sp.
GGCCAGATGATGCAGCGCCATACCCTGATGGAAAAGCGCATGGACATGATGCAAGCCATGATGCAGATGTGGATGGACCGAGACGCCGACAAGCGTTGAGCGCCACCTGCGCAGGAGGGCCCCATGAACTCACCAGAAAAAAACAACGAAGGGCACACCCCGCTTTGGCGCAGGCCGCTTGCCCTGGCCTGGGCAGCGGCGGCGGTGATTGCGGTGTTTTACCTGCTGCGGGAACATTGGGGGCATGTGCTGGGCTGGTGGCCTTACCTGGTGTTGATGCTTTGCCCGCTGATGCACTTGCTTCATGGGCATGGAGGACACCACTCCCGCCACGGCCACAAGAAGGACGGCGCCTGAACCATGGACCACACCCACCACCACCATCACGCCGGCCATCACCCTCACACAGCAGAGGGCGCCGAGCCTTCGCTGGCATCGCCGCCGTCGGCTGCGGGCACCGTGTACACCTGCCCCATGCATCCGGAGATTCGCCAGGACCACCCTGGCACTTGCCCCAAGTGCGGCATGACGCTGGAGCCGGTGATGCCGTCCCTGGACGACGAGGAAGACCCCGAACTGCGCGACTTCCAGCGGCGCTTCTGGTGGACCTTGCCCCTGACCGTGGCGGTCACCTTTTTGGCCATGGCGGGGCACCGCGTGCCGGGCTTGGACATCGGCGTGCAAACCTGGCTGGAACTGGCGCTGTCGCTGCCCATCGTGCTGTGGGCGGGCATGCCCTTCTTCAAACGGGGCTGGCAATCGGTGGTGAACCGCAGCCCCAACATGTGGACGCTGATCGGCCTGGGCACGGGTGCAGCTTTCGTCTACAGCGTGGTGGCCACACTGGCGCCCGGGGTGTTCCCCGCGTCGTTCCTGTCGATGGGGCGCGTGGGGGTGTACTACGAGGCGGCGGCCGTGATCATCTCGCTGACATTGCTGGGACAGGTGCTGGAGTTGAAGGCACGCTCGCAGACGTCGGCCGCGATCCGTTCGCTGCTGGGCCTGGCGCCCAAGACGGCGCGGCGCATCCGGCCTGACGGCGGGGAAGAAGACGTGCCACTGGCGCACGTTCACATTGGAGACTTGCTTCGTGTGCGCCCCGGAGAGAAGGTCCCCGTGGACGGTGCCGTCGTAGAGGGCGCCAGCGCCGTGAACGAATCGATGCTCACGGGTGAACCCCTGCCCGTGAGCAAACAGCCGGGCGACCAGCTGATTGGCGCGACGCTCAACACCAGCGGCGCCCTGGTGATGCGGGCAGAGAAAGTCGGCTCGGCCACAGTGCTGTCGCAGATCGTGCAGATGGTGGCCCAGGCACAGCGCTCCAAGGCCCCCATGCAGCGCATGGCCGACCAGGTGGCAGGCAAGTTTGTGGTCGCGGTCGTGGCTGTCGCGGTGGCCACCCTGCTGGCCTGGGGGTTCTTTGGCCCTGAACCAAGCTGGGTGTTTGGCCTCATCAATGCCGTGGCGGTGCTCATCATCGCCTGCCCATGTGCCCTGGGCCTGGCCACGCCCATGTCCATCATGGTTGCCACCGGCAGGGGCGCCACGCAGGGCGTGCTGTTCCGGGACGCCGCCGCCATTGAGAACATGCGCAAGGTGGACACCCTGATCGTTGACAAAACCGGCACGCTGACAGAAGGCAAGCCCGCATTCGAGCGGGCCGTGGCGGCGCTGGGCCACACCGAAAGCAATGTTCTGCAACTGGCAGCCAGCCTGGACCAAGGCAGCGAGCACCCGCTGGCGGAGGCAATTGTGCGCACAGCCCGGGAGCGGGGATTGAGTCTTTATTCCGCAGGCCAGTTTGAATCGGCGTCTGGCATTGGCGTGACGGGCGTTGTCGATAGCAAACGGCTGGCCCTGGGCAACACCGCCCTGATGGAGCGGGAAGGCGTGGACGTTTCGGGTCTGCATGAGCAAGCGGAGGCGCTGCGGCAAACGGGCGCCAGCGTGATGCACCTGGCCGTAGATGGGCGCCTGGCGGGCTTGTTGGCGGTGTCTGATCCGGTCAAGGCCAGCACGCCCGAGGCGCTGGAAACCCTGCACCAAGCGGGCATCCGCGTCATCATGGCCACGGGTGACGGCTGGACCACCGCGCGCGCAGTGGGCGCGCGCCTGGGCCTGGACGAGGTGCATGCCGAGGTGAAACCGGCAACCAAGCTGGAGCTGGTGAGCAGGCTGCAAGCCGAAGGACACATCGTTGCCATGGCGGGCGACGGCATCAACGACGCACCGGCCTTGGCCAAGGCCGATGTTGGCGTGGCCATGGGCACAGGCACCGACGTGGCCATGAACAGTGCCCAGGTGACGCTCGTGAAGGGCGACTTGCGCGGCATCGCCGTGGCACGGGGGCTGTCGGTGTCCACGGTTCGCAACATGAAGCAGAACCTGTTGTTTGCGTTCCTTTACAACGCGCTGGGCATACCGGTGGCGGCAGGCGTTCTGTTCCCGCTCACGGGCTGGCTTCTCTCGCCATTGATCGCCGCGCTGGCCATGAGCCTGAGTTCAGCCTCGGTCATCGGCAACGCCCTGCGGCTGTCGAAGACATCACCTTCTGCTCATGGTGCTGGCAGACAGTGAGTCAATGAAAGGTCAACACCACGGCATCACATGCCCCATGGCCCTTTGCACGTAGGCTTCCTTCTCGCCCACCGGGGCCACGTAGTGCAGGGCGCTCTGCGCGGCGTCCACGCCTTCCAGCCGCGCCAGTACCCAGGCGGCAAGGTAGGTGGAAGCCAGGCAGCCTCCTGCCGTGGCCACGTTGCCGCTGGCAAAGAGCGGCTGGTCCAGCACTTCAACGCCCGCCTCCTGCACCCAGGGTTTGGTGATGAGGTCGGTGCACGCGGGCACAGCGCCCAGCAAACCGAGCTTGGCCAGCACCAGCGTGCCTGAACACTGCGCGCCCAGCAGTTGCCGCGCCGGGTCCAGCTGCAGCTGGGCCATCAGGGCCGGGTCGGCCACCACGTCGCGGGTCTTCATGCCGCTGCCCACGATCACCGCGTCTGCCGCGCAGGCATCGGCCAGCGTGGCCTGGGCCTGCAGCACCAGCCCGTTCATGGACTGCACCTGCGCCGTTGGGCTGGCAATGGACACGCGCCAGCCCGGCCTTTTCACGCGGTTGAGGATGCCGTAGGCGACGAGGGAATCCAGCTCGTTGTAGCCGTCGAAGGTGAGGATGGCGATGTGCATGGGGCTGGCGCGTGCAAGACGTTCAGTCCAGCTTCAGCTTCTGGCGGTCCACCACGGTTTTGTACACCTCGTACTCGGCCTTGATCTGCGCGGTGAATTCGGCAGGTGTGTTGCCCACGATGAGGGAGCCGGTGTCTTCGATGCGCTTTCTCACGGCCGGGTCGGCCAGCGCCTGGCGGGTGGTGTTGTAGACCTTGTCGGTCACCTCTTTGGGCAGGCCCTTGGGGCCGATGATGCCGTAGTAGGCCATGCGGTTCACCGGCTCCAGCCCCACTTCCTTGAAGGTGGGCACGTCGGGCAAAGTGGCCAGGCGGTTGGGCGCGGCCACCACGATGGCCACCAGCTTGCCCGCCTTGATGTGCGGCAGCGCAGAGGGCAGGTTGTCAAAGATGATGGGCACCTGGCCCGCCACCGCGTCGTTGAGCGCCGGGCCCGCACCACGGTAGGGAATGTGGGTGATGAAGGTGCCCGTCAGGCTCTTGAACAGCTCGGTCTGCAGGTGGCCGATGCCGCCCGTGCCGGAACTGGCGTAGCTGTACTTGCCGGGGCTCTTCTTCAGTTCGGCCAGGAAGGACTTGTAATCCTTCGCCGGGAAGCTGGGGTGCACGGCGATCACGTTGGGTGTGGCCGCGATGTTGATGACCGGTGTGAAGTCGGTGAGGGTGTTGTAGGGAATCTTGGCATTGATGGCCGGGTTGGCCGCCGTGGTGGACACCGTGGCAATGCCCAGGGTGTAACCATCGGGCGCGCTGCGTGCAAGTTCCGCTGCACCCACCACGCCGCCGCCGCCCGGGCGGTTTTCCACAATGACCGACTGCCCCAGCGACTTGCTCAGCGGGTCGGCAATCACACGGGCGATGATGTCGGTGGTGCCGCCAGCCGCAAACGGCACTTGCAGGCGGATGACCTTGCTGGGGTAGGCCTGCGACCAGACCAGCGGGGAAACACCAAGCGTGGCAGCGGCCACGCCAAGGGACACCAGGTGACGGCGAGCGATCATGAGCAAGACTCCTGTACGGGTTGCAACAAAAAGGAATGCTGCAACGATACCTTTGGAGACGCGCGCTGCCTCTGGCAAATTCACCTAGGCGTTTTCCCTAG
>CAMLOF010000263.1 GCA_946481585.1 uncultured Macromonas sp.
TCTTAGGTATTTGCGGCATTACCTTTCCATCGCCCTGGCGATGTTTCGTCAAGTCTTCGGTGGCATTCAGTTCGCTGAAGGACCGAACCCGATCGACTGCGGTTTGATTTTGTCTTTGAGCCCAAGTCCTTGCCCATGGGGGTGGCTAGGTATTGCGCACGCCTACAATGGACGGCAATGAAGATTCTTCTGTCCAACGACGATGGTTACCAGGCCCCGGGCATTCGTGCGCTGTATGACGCGCTCTGCGAACTCGGTGATGTGGAAGTGGTGGCGCCGGAGCAGAACAACAGCGCCAAGTCCAATGCGCTGACGCTGCATTCGCCCTTGTACGTGCAGACGGCGCCTAACGGGTTCCGCTACGTCAACGGCACCCCGGCCGATTGTGTTCACATCGCTTTGACGGGCTTGCTGGGTTACCGGCCCGATTTGGTGGTGTCTGGCATCAACAACGGTGCCAACATGGGAGACGACACGATCTATTCCGGAACCGTGGGTGCTGCCATGGAAGGTTACCTGTTCGGGGTGCCAGCGATTGCCTTCTCGCAAACCGAGAAGGGTTGGCGGCACCTGGATGCGGCAGTACTCAAGGCGCGTGAACTGGTGTCTTATCTGGCACCGTCAGCCATGGCATATGCACAGGCGGCGCCCGGTGGGCATGTAGATCCGTGGCTGTTGAACGTGAACATTCCTTGTCTTCCCGTGGAGCAGGTGTTGGGGACCAAGGTCACGCGCCTGGGCCGCCGACACGCCGCTGAACCCGTGATTACGCAGGTCAGCCCTCGTGGTGAAACCATGTACTGGATAGGGGGCGCAGGTGCTGCCCGTGACGAAACCGAGGGTACGGACTTCCATGCAATGGCTCAGGGTTACGTTTCTGTCACGCCACTGCAGATCGACCTGACCGATCACTCACGTCTGGCCTATTGGGCGCAGTCTGTGGCGCAGTTCTCAGCCCAACGCCGTGCGGAGGTGCGGTGAGTCGGCATCCGTCATCACCAGGAGCCCCTCCGGACGGAGCAGGGGGGCGCCCACGGCCTGCATTTCCAGCGCGGTTGGGTTCGGTTGTGGCAGCGCCTTCCGCCCCCGTGCGTGGACAGGTGCAGGTCAGCTCCAGCAGTACCGCGCGTGTGCCCGCAAAGGCGCCCATTCCGTTGGTAACAGGCACAGGACTGGATTCGGCGGCCTTCAGGCAGGCCATGGTCCGCAAGCTGGCGACTCAGGGCTTGCAGAACCCAAGGGTGCAGCAGGCTTTTGCTACCGTAGAGCGGCACCGATTTGTTGATTCGGCCCTGGTACCCCAGGCTTATGAGGACACCAGCTTGCCCATTGGATTGGGGCAAACCATTTCCAAACCCAGCGTGGTGGGGCGGATGCTGGAGTTGCTGTGCGAAGGGCGAACGATGCCCATGGGGCGTGTGCTTGAAATCGGCACGGGCTGCGGTTACCAGGCGGCGCTGCTTTCACACCTGGCTACAGAGGTGTACAGCATGGAGCGGCTGCGTGGCCTGCACGAGAAAGCCAGGGAAAACCTGCGGCCCATGCGCCTGCCGAATGTGCACCTGATTCTTGGTGACGGGATGCTGGGGTTTCCGTCGGGTGCCCCTTATGCCGGTATTGTTTCTGCTGCGGGCGGGGAAGCTATTCCACAGACTTGGCTGGACCAACTCGCCGTAGGCGGGCGGCTGGTGGCACCTGCGGAGCTGAGCCCTGGGCGCCAGAGCCTGGTGGTGATTGACCGCACCCCCAATGGGTACGTGCGTAACATCCTGGAGGCCGTGCTGTTCGTGCCTCTAAAATCAGGTGTGGCCTGACCATGGCGCCGTCCGGCGCTTGGGCGCTGGCTTTTAGATTTCAGGATGAGGTACTGCATGGAACACACGGTTCCGCTGTGGCGGCCGTTGGCTGATGCCAAGTTGCCGCGCCACACGCGCATGATCAATTGGGGAGCGGCCGTTGTAGCGGTGGCAATGTTGGGGGCTTGTGCCGCCCCTCAAAAGCCAGCACAGCGTGCTCCCGTGGTAGACCGCACGGGCGGTGGTGCAAACGCTACTGCAGCTCAGGCATTGCCTCCTGGGGCAGAGAATGCTGGCAAGCCTGGGTACTACACGGTCCGGCCAGGCGACACGCTGATGCGCATTGGTCTTGAGACCGGGCAGAGCTGGCGCGACATCCAGGCCTGGAACGGTATCGTGAACCCCAACTTGATTGAGGTGGGGCAAGTGTTGCGTGTGGTTCCGCCACAAGCCAGTGCGACTGCGGCAGCGCCTGCCGCAGTCACGGGCACCACGGCGAACGCCGTGAGCGGTTCTGCGGTTCAAGGGCAGCCTTTGGGTGCCCCAGGCAGCAGTGCCACTCCAGCGCCTGCTCCCACCGCCGGCCAGGGCGCCCAGCCAGCGGCGGCAGAAGAGGTGGCCTTCATGTGGCCTGCTTCGGGCCCGGTGATTGATGTGTTCGACGAGTCCCGCAACAAGGGCGTGGGTATTGGCGGCAAAGCCGGAGATGCCGTGGTGGCTGCGGCGGATGGGCGCGTGGTGTACGCCGGTGCCGGTTTGCGTGGCTATGGCAACTTGGTCATCTTGAAGCACAACAACACCTATTTGACGGCTTACGCTCACAACCAGGCCTTGTTGGTGCGCGAGGACCAGACCGTCCGCAAGGGGCAGAAGATTGCAGAGATGGGCAGCAGTGATGCTGACCGTGTGAAACTGCACTTCGAGGTGCGCCGCCAGGGCAAGCCGGTCGATCCGCTCAAACACCTCCCGGCGCGCTGATGGAAGCCGCCGATCAGCAAGTGGTGCCAGTGGCGCCCGGGGAAGGATTGCCCGCGACTGCGCCCAATGGATGGCTGGAGGTCGTATCGCTCGACCTGGAAGCCCAGGGCGTGGCGCGCAAGCCGGATGGCAAGGTCGTTTTCATCGATGGTGCGTTGCCCACCGAATGGGTGAGTGCGCAGACCCACCGCAAGAAGAACCAGTGGGAACAGGCGACGCTGACCGAGATTCACCGCGAATCGGTTCAGCGGGTGACGCCGAAATGCCCGCATTTTGGGTTGCACGCAGGTGCTTGTGGCGGTTGCAAGATGCAGCATCTGGAGCCCGCAGCGCAGGTTGCCACCAAGCAACGCGTGCTGGAAGACAACCTGTGGCACCTGGGCAAGGTGAAGGCAGAAACATTGCTGCGACCGATTGCCGGGCCTTCCTGGGGTTACCGTTACCGGGCGCGCCTTTCAGTACGCTACGTGCACAAGAAGGGTGAAGTGCTGGTGGGGTTCCACGAGCGCAAGAGCCGCTACGTGGCAGATATGTCCGTTTGCCATGTGCTGCCTCCGCACGTGAGTGCGTTGTTGCTGCCGCTGCGCAAGCTGATTCATGGCATGGAGGCGCGGGAGACCTGCCCACAGATTGAGTTGGCCTGCGGTGACCATGTGACCGCCCTCGTGCTGCGCCACCTGGAGCCGCTGAGCCAGGCTGACAAGGATGCTCTGCGGGCGTTTGCTCGCGACAACAGCAACGAGGTGCAGCCCATTCAATGGTGGTTGCAGCCCAAGGGGCCGGATACGGTGCATCTGCTGGACGACCAAGCGGACACGCCGGAACTGTCTTACAGCCTGCCGGAGTTCGGCATCACCATGCCGTTCAAGCCCACGGATTTCACCCAGGTGAATCCGCACATCAACCGGGTGTTGGTGTCGCGTGCGCTGCGCCTGTTGAATGTGGGCAGGCAAGAGCGCGTGATCGACTGGTTTTGTGGCTTGGGCAACTTTACGCTGCCGCTGGCCACGCAGGCTGCCGAGGTACTGGGCATTGAAGGCAGCTCGGCGTTGGTGGCACGCTCGGGTGAGAATCTGGCGCGCAACCGTGAGACGCAGGCAGGGCTGGCGCCGACAAGTTTTGTGGCGCGCAACCTGTTCGAGATGACACCCGAAATGCTGGTGGCCGATGGTGTGGCTGACAAATGGCTCGTGGACCCTCCGCGCGAAGGAGCATTTGCCCTGGCAAAAGCCATTGCAGACATTCACCAGGCACAGTTGGCAGGTGAGCCTGCGCCTCTGACGCCCGATGGGCGACCCTGGGTAGCACCCAAGCGCATCGTTTACGTCAGCTGCAACCCGGCGACGTTGGCCCGGGATGCGGGACTGCTCGTGCACCAGGCGGGTTACCGCTGCACGGCGGCGGGTGTGGTGAACATGTTCCCCCACACGGCGCACGTCGAGAGCATCGCCGTCTTCGAGCGCTGAGCCTGTTTTCAGCGCGTTGGCGCGATGTTCGGGCGCTGGGGGAG
>CAMLOF010000264.1 GCA_946481585.1 uncultured Macromonas sp.
TTCACCGCATTGCTGCTGTACGCCTGCGCACGCCTGGCAAGCGAACATGCGCGCTGGCGCTGGTTCAGCGCGCTGGTGTGGTGGCTGGGCACGGTTGGCCTTGCCCTGAGCGGTGCTCCTTGGCTGGGTTTGACTCTGGGCGGTGGCTGGCTGGCTTGGACCGCTTTCAATGGCCAAAGTCTGAATGGTCAGCAACGCTGGCTGGTGTGGACGTTCTGCGCCACGGGCACACTCGTGGCGGCGTTGCTGGCCTGGGAGCTGGACCTGCCGCGCCGCGTGGAAAACTGGACGGCACTGGATGCCTGGCTGCAATACGACCCCTGGCGCAGCTATGGTCGGCTTCTGCTCTGGTTCACTTGGCCGGCAGGGCTGCTGGCCCTGTGGACCGTATGGGGCTGGCGCCGCAGGCTGGGCTCCCCACACGTTCTGCTGCCCCTGTGGTTCGTTCTGGTAGGCATGGCATCTTCATGGCTGCTGGGGGCCAGCGACCGCGCTTTGCTCATGGCCTTGCCCGGCCTGGCCTGCCTTGCCGCTTTGGCGCTGCCTACACTGCGGCGCAGCTTCACAGCGCTGATCGACTGGTTCGCTCTGCTCTTCTTTACCGGGTGCGCCGTCGTCATCTGGGTGATCTGGGTAGCCATGCAAACTGGCGTTCCGGCCAAGCCAGCCGCCAACGTGGCCAAGCTGGTGCCGTACTTTGAGCCAAGCTTTTCGCTGACGTTGTGGCTGCCAGCCTTCCTTGCCACACTGGCCTGGGCAGGCTTGCTGCTGTGGCGCATCGGCCGCCACAAACCCGCGCTCTGGAAAAGCCTTGTGCTTTCTGCTGCAGGCAGCACGCTTTGCTGGCTTTTGCTGATGACGCTCTGGCTGCCACTGCTCAACCACGGCATGGGGCAAGAGCCTATTTCACGCAGGATTGCATCGCTGGTGCCCCGCGACAGTTGTGTACTGGTCCACGGCCTGAGCCACGCTCAGATCGCGGGCTTGCGATACCACGGTGACTTGAAACTGGAGATCACCCGCGAGGGCAAGCGCAGCGCATGCCGCGCATTGGTCGTAGACCCCCGCTCCTACACCACGCTAGAAAAGTCGATAGATCTGAGCCAGTGGCGACTGCTCACGCAAGTGCCCCGCCTGCGGGAGAACCGCGATCACCTGCTGCTCTTCCTGCGCCGCGACTGATCCCAGCGCAACCCACAGGTCGCTAACCAGGATCAATCCGCCAGCACACGGCTGGGCGGCAACGTCATGGAGAAACGCGAGCCCTCGCCCACCTTGCTCTCCACAAAAACCTGCCCTCCGTGGCGTTGCGCCACATGCTTCACGATGGCCAGTCCCAGGCCCGTCCCACCGGTTTCGCGGGAGCGGCTTCGGTCAACACGGTAAAAGCGCTCAGTCAAACGGGGAAGATGCTCCGGCTCAATGCCTGGCCCTGTGTCACTGACGAAGAACTCTGCCGTTCCACCAGGAAGCAACCGCCAGCCTGTGCGGATGCTCCCACCTGCAGGTGTGTAGCGCACCGCATTGCTGAGCAAATTGGACATGGCGCTGAGAATCTCTGTGCGCGAACCTGCAATTTCTATAGCAACACCGGCTTCTGCCTCGATGTTGTGCTGCCCATTGGCCAGGACCACGGAAAGCCCGCGCGCCTCTCCAACCGCCTGCTCAAGCAGCTCACCAGACTTGACCCATTCGCTGGACCCCGGTGCGGGGCTGCCTTCCAGACGCGACAAAGTCAACAAGTCACTCACCAGCGTCTGCATGCGCTGAGCCTGCTGGTTCATCAGGCTCAAGTAGCGCTGCCGCTCCGCATCCGAGAGTTCCAGGTGTTGAAGCGTTTCGATGAAGCCGCTGACCACCGTCAGCGGCGTACGTATCTCGTGTGACACATTGGCTACGAAATCGCGCCTCATGGCTTCGGCCAGTTCCAAGGCGGTAACGTCACGCGTAAGCATGAGTTTGCGCCCCTTGCCATACACGTGAATATGGATCGAGATGCGGTGCGGATGGCCAGGGTGTGCATCTCGACCATCGATTTCAATCGACTGACCGAACTCCCGCTCGTTCAGGTAGTTGATGAAGTCAGGGTCGCGCACCAGATTGCGGATCTGCTGGCCAAGGTCGCGTTTGGAATCGAACCCCAAGTGCTGCCCTGCAGTGATGTTGCACCATTCGATGGCGGAATTCTTGTCCAGCAGCACCACCCCGTTTGGCGATGCTTGAATGGCCGCGAGGAACTCCTGCAAACGGGCGTCGCTCTTGCGGGCTTTGCGGTTGAGGGCCTTGAAGCCCTTGCGAGCACGCTCGACGACTTCGTCCCACACTGCGGAGACGTCAGGTGCACCACTGGCCTCACCGAACCTTAGCCAGTTCAACACACGCGCTGTACGCACGTTCTCGAACACCATCCAGAGCATGGCACCAGATACGGCGCCAGCCAGGACCATCCAGCTGCGACCATCGACAACCAAGCCGACCATACCTCCAAGAGAGGTCAGCGCAAACAACTCAAGCGGTCGGCGGATCATGCAGCAGAAACCTGGGGATCACCTTTGGATTTGACGATGGCTGGTTGCGCGGTCAATCGATATCCCGCGCCACGCACGGTCTCAACCATCGCACCTGCCGAGCCCAAGGATTCGCGCAAGCGCTTGACGTGCACATCCACCGTACGCTCTTCAATGAAGACGTGGTCGCCCCAGATCCTATCGAGCAGAGCCCCGCGCGTATGAACACGTTCAGGGTGCTTCATGAGGTAGTGCAGCAACTTGAACTCCGTCGGCCCCACTTTCAGCTCACGTCCCTCGTGGGTGACACGGTAGGTGGCAGCGTCCAGCGTCAGCGCGCCCACCTGTACGGTGTCATTGACGATCTCTGGCGCCCGGCGACGCAGCACCGCACGGATGCGCGCCAGCAACTCCTGCGTCGAGAAGGGCTTGGTCACGTAGTCATCGGCTCCCGCGTCCAGCCCTTGCACCTTGTCGGACTCTTCGGTGCGCGCCGTCAACATGATGATGGGCACGGTTTTCACGCGCTCATGCTGGCGCCAGCGCTTTGCAAGCGCAACGCCGCTCTCGCCAGGCAACATCCAGTCGAGCAATATCACGTCAGGCAGAACGGCATCAACCTCACGCTGCGCAGACGCACCATCAAACACCACCGTGGGGGCAAAGCCATTGTGGCGAAGGTTGACGGCAATCAGTTCGGCAATGGCGGGTTCGTCCTCCACCACGAGGACCCGGGGCAGCTTTCTCATCGGAGTGCCGACTCCCTTTGCTGCGGCGTGGTGTGGCGGATATCCGTCCCCTTGGCCACGTAAACCGTTGCTTCGGAAATGTTCTTGGCATGGTCGCCCACGCGCTCAATGGCCTTGGCCAGGAACAGCAGGTTGAGGCTTGCGGAAATGGTCCGCGGATCTTCCATCATGTAGGTGATGAGCTTGCGCAGGTAGCCCTCATACTCGGCATCGATGGAGTCATCCTCGCTGATGATGGACAACGCGCCTTCAACATCCAGACGGGCAAAGGCATCGAGCGTCTTGTGCATCAGGTCCGCCGCGTGCTGGGCGCCATCGGCCAGATCGCGCAACGGCAACGTGCGGGGGGCACCCGCCTCGATGTAGGACTTGGTCATGCGGGCGATGCGCGAAGCCTCATCACCGGCGCGCTCCAGGTTCACGATCACACGCGACACCCCTACCAGCAAACGCAGGTCACGCGCGGTGGGCTGGCGACGGCTCATGATGGAGGTGATGTCGTGGTCGATGTCCACCTCGAGCTGGTTGACGCGAGCCTCGATCTGCAAAACCTGGTCTGCGGTCTCGACGCTGGCGTTGTGCAAGGCGTAGATGGCCTGGCGCAGTTGGGATTCGACCAATCCGCCCATTTCGAGCACGCGGGTCGAGATGTTGCTCAGTTCGGCATCGAACTGGCTGGAGAGGTGTTTGTCCGTCATGATCAACCAAACCTTCCTGTGATGTAGTCTTCGGTCTCGGTACGCTTGGGCTTGAAGAATATCTGCTCGGTGGCACCGAACTCGATGAGTTCGCCCAGGTACATGTAGGCAGTGAAGTCGCTGCAGCGAGCGGCCTGCTGCATGTTGTGGGTGACGATGGCGATGGTGTAGTCGCTCTTGAGTTCATGCACCAGTTCCTCCACCTTGCCGGTGGAAATGGGGTCGAGAGCCGAAGTAGGCTCATCGAGCAGCAGAACTGAAGGCTTGACCGCCACACTGCGGGCAATGCAAAGGCGCTGCTG
>CAMLOF010000265.1 GCA_946481585.1 uncultured Macromonas sp.
TGGCGAATCCAGTATTCACCCAGTTCGCCGGTGTTGGGCAGGCTGGCCTTGTCCAGCTGGCCGCGTATGCCGAACAGCCCGTACAGCGGCGAATCGGTCTTGCCTGCCATGTCGCCCAGCACGTAGGTCACGGGCAGCAGGTTCTTGGTGAAGTGCGGCTGGTCGATGACGCCGCGTTCCACCGTCACCAGTTCCGACAGGGGCACCATGCGTCCGTTGCCCGCCCGCAAAGGCATGGCCAGCACGCTGTCCAGCCCCACCTGTGCCTCGCGCGGCAACTGCAGGCGCACCGGCACGGCAAACTTGGCGTGACCGTCGTGCAGGTAGGCCGCGTCGCTGCCCGACAGGGCGGTGTACACCGTTTGCGCAACGGTCTGCACGGGAATGCCCAGGGTTTCGGCACGGGAGCGGTTGACGCGCAGGAACACGCGCGGTGCGTCCTCTTTGAGCGTGGTGTCTATGCCCACGATGTCTGGCGTGTCGCCAAACGCCAGGGCCACCCGCCGTGCCAGCTCGGCGCGGCCAGCTTCGTCAGGGCCATAGACCTCGGCAACGATGGGGGACAACACGGGCGGCCCCGGCGGCACTTCCACCACCTTCACGCGGCCGTTGTGGCGCAGGGCGATGTTTTCCAGCCCCGGGCGCAGGCGCTGGGCGATGGCGTGGCTCTTTTCCTTGCGCTGGTGCGCGTCCACGATGTTGACCTGCAGGTCGCCTTGCTCGGCGTCGCTGCGCAGGTAGTACTGCCGCACCAGGCCGTTGAAGGTGATGGGGCTGGCCGTGCCAGCGTAACCCTGTACGTTCGTCACCTCGGGCTGCTGCGCCAGCCAGGCGGTCATGTCCTGCAGCGCGGCGGCGGTGCTTTCCAGCGAACTGCCCGCAGGCATGTCCAGCACGACCTGGAATTCGCTCTTGTTGTCGAAGGGCAGCATCTTCAGCACCACGGCCTGCACCACGGTCAGCCCCACCGACAGGAAGAGCGCCGCCACAATGCCGCCCAACATCAGCCAGCGCTTGCGTGCACTTTGCAAAAAGGGTGTGAGCGTGCGGGTGAACAAGCGCTGCAACCCGCTCGTCAGCTTGCTGGGGGCATGGGCGGCATGGCCGTCAGCTTCCGGCCGCCGGGCCGTCCCAAGGCCGGGAGGCGCCCCCTCGGGGGGCAGCGAAGCGTGGGGGCCTCCGTGCATCAGTTTCAGGGCCAGCCACGGCGTCACCGTGAAGGCAATGGCCAGCGAAATCGCCATGCCCATGCTGGCGTTGATGGGGATGGGGCTCATGTAGGGGCCCATCAGCCCGCTCACGAAGGCCATGGGCAACAGCGCCGCGATCACCGTGAACGTGGCCAGGATGGTGGGGCCACCCACTTCGTCCACCGCGCGCGGAATGATCACCGACAAGGGCGCATCTGGCGTGAGCTGGCGGTGGCGATGGATGTTCTCCACCACCACGATGGCGTCGTCCACCAGGATGCCGATGGAGAAAATCAGCGCGAACAGCGACACTCGGTTGAGCGTGAAGCCCCAGGCCCAGCTGGCGAACAGCGTGGCCGTGAGCGTCAGGATCACCGCCGTGCCCACGATCACCGCTTCGCGCCTGCCCAGGGCCAGGCCCACCAGCAAAATCACCGAGCCGGTGGCAAACGCCAGTTTCTGGATCAGCTTGTTGGCCTTTTCGGCGGCGGTCTGGCCGTAGTCGCGTGTGATGGTGGCTTGCACGCCGTCGGGGATGACGGTGTTGCGCAGTTCGTCCAGGCGAGCGCGGGCGCCTGCGGCCACGTCCACGGCGTTTTCGCCGGGCTTCTTGGTCACGGTGATGGTCACGGCCGGGTAGCTCTGGCCAGCTTGCACACCATCCACGGCGGCTTCAGCCGCGCCCGGCGTGAACCACACATAGCGCTGCGGCAGCTTGGCGCCAGCTTCCACGCGGGCCACCTCGCGCAGGTAAATGGGTCGCCCATTGCTGGTGCCCACCACGATGTCAGCCACGTCTTGCGGCGTGCGCAGGAATTCGCCGGTTTCCACGGTCAGCATGTCGCTGCGCTGTGCGTCGGTGTCCAGCGTGTTGGCCACGCTGCCCGAGGGCAGTGCCTGGTTGGCCGAACGGATGGCATTGTGCAGCGCCTCCACCGGCACGCCACGCTCGCGCAGGCGGGCGGGGTCCAGCCACACCTGCACCGCCCGCCCTGGACCGCCAATGGTCTGCACCTCGCGCGTGCCGGGCACGCGCTTGAGTTCCGTTTCCACCGAATAGGCAATGCGCTCCAGGTCGTGCGCGCTGCTGGCGTCGGGGCTCCACAGGGTGGCGGCCAGCACCGGCACGTCGTCAATGCCCTTGGGCTTCACAATGGGGGGCAGCACGCCCAGCCCGGCGGGTAGCCAGTCCTGGTTGGCGTTGAGTACGTCGTACAGACGCACCAGCGCCTCTGTGCGCGGCACGCCCACCTGGAACTGCACAGTCAGCACCGCCACGCCGGGGCGTGCCACCGAGTAGGTGTGCTCAATGCCCTGGATCTGCGAGAGCACGTGCTCCGCCGGGCCTGCCACCATCTTGGCCACGTCCGCGCTCGACGCCCCGGGGAAGGGAATCAGCACGTTGGCCATGGTCACGTTGATCTGTGGTTCCTCTTCGCGCGGCGTCACCAGCACGGCGAACAGGCCCAGCAGCAGCGCCACCAGGGCCAGCAGCGGGGTGATGGCGTTGGCCTGGAAAGCGCGCGCCACGGTACCGGAGAAGCCGAGCTTCTCGCGCGGGGTGTCTGTCTGCGGTGTTTGCATCACAGTGCCCTTCTTATTTGGCGGCTTGCGCGCCTGCCAGCCCGGCACGCACGGGGTCCAGCGCCACGCGCTCGCCTGCTTTCACACCCGACAGCACCTCCACCCCTGCCTCGCCATGGCTGGCGCCGACGCGCACCGCGCGCAGCACAAAGCCGGTTTTGCCCTCCGGCGCTGCCACGTATACCGCCGTCAGTTCACCCCGGCGCAGCAGGGCGCTGGCGGGCAGCACCAGCTTCGTCTCGCTGCCCGACACAAAGCGCACCTGCACCTGCTGGCCCGGCACCTGCTGGGCAGCGTGTTCGGGGCTCAGGTCCAGCCTCCATTCAATCGTTTGCGACACCGGGTCGGCGGCGGGCAGCCTCGTGCGCGCCACGGGCGCCACCCACTGGCCGCTGGGCAGTTGCACCTCAATGCGCTGTGCACCCTGGGCCAGCCCCGCGCGGGACGCGGGCACGTGGGTCACGGCGCGCAGCGGTTGTGGAGCGTAGACCGTGAGCACCGGCACGCCAGGGGCAGCCAGGTCACCGGCTTCGGCATGCGTGGCCAGCACGTAGCCGTCGTAAGGCGCGGTCAGCCGGGTGAAACCCTGGGCCAATACCGATTGCGTTGCTCCGGCCCGTGCCTGGGCGGTGCCCGCCTGGGCCGCGCGGAACTGGGCCTCGGCCGTATCCAATGCCGCCTGCGAGATGAAGCCTTGCGCCCGCAGGTCGCGCGTGCGCTGCAACTGGGCCTCGGCGTTGCGCAACTGGGCTTCCGCCTGCGCCACGCCCGCCTGCGCCTGGCTCACCCCCGCCTGGGTCACCCGGTCGTCGATCACCGCCAGCACCTGCCCGGCGCGCACGCTGTCGCCCGCTTTCACGTTCAGTTGGGCAATGCGTCCGCTGGCCTGGGCCGACAGCGTGCTCTGCCTGACGGCCTGCAGCGTGCCATCCAGCGTGAGGCCGGTGCCCACCGGGCGCATGGCCACTTCGGCCACGGGCACGCTGGGTGCCTGCGCGGCAGCCAGGGGTGCAAAGCCGGCCAGCCCGCTAGCTACCGCCAGCGACAGGGCGGCCAGGGCAGCACGGCGGCGAGGCTTCACGCTGCCAGACGGCGAGCGAACGGCGGTGGAAAGCGGTGAGCGGGCAAGGGCGTACATAGGGCAATCTCCAATTGCCCCTCAGTATACCTATATACCCCAGGGAGTACAAGTCTGGGGAATCTCGGCGCAACGGTGCTCAGTCAGCGTCATCTACCGCAAAGGGCACACGCTGTGCCACGGCGCACATCAGCTCGTAGCTGATCGTTCCTGCGGTCTGGGCCACTTCGTCTATGGGCAAGACAGCGCCGTGCCTGCTCACGCCCCACAGCACCACTTCGTCGCCCAGGGCGCAGCGCTTGCCCGCTGCCTCCACCGGGCCCAGGTCCACCGCCAGCATGTCCATGCTCACCCGGCCCA